>DAIOWL010000453.1:0-5955 GCA_036758545.1 Streptosporangiaceae bacterium
CGAAGCCAGGCAACTGAAGGCCGATACCGCCGGCATCGAAGCCGACGCGAAGTCCACACAGGGATGACACAGCCCAGCTGATCCGCGCCGGGAGCCATCGCCAGGCAAGCTACCCCGGCCACGAGCAGGTCAGCGCCGGTTACGTCACGCCGGCCCTCAGGACGCGGGCCGGCAGGCACGGCGTCACCACGCCAACCAGGCTGATTCGATAACCCAAGAACACCAGCAGGGACCGAACGAACCGCCTTCGATACCGGTGCAGGCCTGGTCGCCGGCGAGGACGTCCGTACCGCAACCGGAACGGGCGATCTGCGCGGGCACGCGCATGGCCCCACTGTCGGTTGGCTTCGATCAGGGCGGCTCTAGTCGCCGTCACCTGGTGCCTCCGGCCGAGGTTGATGGCGCGGGCTGGGCTTCAGCGTACGCGCTGCCCAGCCGATGATCTTGTCTTGGTACTGTGCCTCGGCCGGCTGACAGGCGGCGCCTATCTCCTGGTCCGGCGGGCCAGGCGCCCTGGTGGTCCCTCGTGAAGCCCTTCGCTGGTTATCGCATGGTAGGTGATCATGATGATGATGCAGATGAGCCCGGCGACGGGGCTGATGAACCATCCGGCCAGGCCGCTGATGGCATAGAGTCCAATGCCGGTGAGCGGGCGCCGGAGCTGCTGACGCACATACCTGGGCGTTGTACCGGATTGGAGCAATTCAGGGTGCCGGCTGAGGTAGCTGAACGCAGCTAGCCAGGCGGCGGACATGAGGGCTGCTGCGAGTGCGTACAGCAGGACCGCGACCCGCTTGTCGTTATCGGTGCCCTCGGCGAACGCGCCGGCGAGGACGGCCGTGGGAAACGGGATGACGACGGCCCCTAGGAGCACGCCGAGATTGATCCAGTTGAATGCCAAATCCAGGCGGCTTATCCGCCTGAACAGGGCGTGGTGATTGAGCCAGATAACCCCGACGTACACGAAGGAAAACCCGAAGGCCAGATAGGAGGGCCATTGCCTGGCCAGGGCGGCGCCGAGCCCGTCCGGCTGGTAATGGGGGTTGGTCACATCGAGCACCAGCAGGGTGATGACGATGGCGAAGACGCCGTCGCTGAACGCCTCGGTGCGGCCAGTGCCAGGCAGGTCCGATCCTGCTTCCTGATGCCCGGCAGGTGGCGTCTTTGCTGGCTCAGTCATCCGGTTAGGGTATCTGCGAGGGCAGCGGTCCCGGCGGCCCGGCAGTTGCCGACCCGGACCACCGCGCGGCTAAGGGGCCGGGCACGGCTGGTCACTCCCGGGACGGAGGGCAGATCAATGAACCTCATCGGCAAGACAGTCGTTCTCACCGGCGCTACCACGGGCATCGGCCGGGCTGCTGCGCTGGCCTTGGCGGATCAGCCGGCCAGGCTGGTTATCCACGGCCCGCAGGCCGCCCGAGAAGTATCCGGCCTGACGCATTCGCTCCATGCGGCGATGCAACCCGGAGCCGAGCTGACCTACCTGTCGGCGCGCGATTCTCAAAAGAGATCTTCGCGATGCCGGCGGCCCGGCAGGCCCCAGTGGGCAACCATACGGCTGCGGGCCTGATTATTTATGCATTACGGTTCTGCGTGGACACTGCCGCACATGCCGATGGGAGCATCGCTAAGCGAGCTGGGCGCTGGGCGCTGGCCGACCGGGTGCGCTGGCCTAGAGTCGGGGTGTGGCAGCTGAGGAGACGAAGATCTACGCGCTCAACCTGTTCGATATCGCCGACCGCGAGGAGTACCTAGCATACTCACGCCGGTCGGCCCGCGAGGTCGCCCGACACGGAGGGCGGGTGCTGGCGCTGGGCCGGTTCCAGGAGAGCGCGGCTGGCGACATCACCCCGCGGCAGGTGCTCATCCTGGTCGAATGGGAGTCCAGGGCGGCCTTTGAGAGCTACCGTCAGGACCCCGCGCTGGCCGACCTGCACCCGCACCGGGAACGAGGCACCTCGGCGTACGTGTGGCACCTGTTCGACCGGCTCGACGACCTGCGGCCGCTGCTTCGACCGTGAACCGGACCGCGGAAATACGCGATCATGCGGCGTCCTGTTCGGCACCCGGCGACGCCGTCGGGTTACGAGTGCGTCACCGGTCGCCAGATAGGAACCCGGCCTCACGAGGGCTCGTCTGGATTCAGGATCGTGGCGCTGCTGGCCGCCCTAGCCTCCTGGCGGCGCAGGCCGCCGCGGCCGGGGCCGCCGAGGGGCATGATGGCCAGATGGATGATGAGGGCGAGCCCAGGGCCGGGCGCCGGTGCAGGTAAAGGGCGTCCAGCCAGGGACGGCGGGCTTCGAGGCCGTGCTTGCCCTGGCGGCCCGGGTGCTGACCCAGGACCGCTACCTGACCTGGCATTTCCCCGACGCTCGTGGCCGTTCCGCTGTCCAGGACGACGAGACCTGGCTACGCAAAGCCTTTTCTTGCCAGTTCTGCATACCAGACTCGGCGCCTCGCCATTGCCGCTGACGCCGCCAATGGCGAGCTGATCGCTAAGGCTTGCGGCCCATCCCGGCGTAGCAAGGGATCGGGTACTCGGAACCGGGCCCGTGCCACTGCGGCAGCGGAACGACCCCGGGCTCCACCATCTCGAGCCCGTCAAAGAACCGCAGGACGGTCGGGTTGGCCGCGATCACCTGCTCTGCCGCCTCCCGGTCGGCGGCAAAGTTGTCCTTACCGCCAAGCCAGTAGTCGTACACCCTGGCGGGATGGGCCACGCTCGTGTCGAGCGTGACTCCTTTGGGCGTCGGGTCGCCGACCTCAGCCATGATCCGCCATCTCTTTCCGCGGCCGTATCGGCCGCACGGAACCGGAATCGCTTGTGCCCCCGGTAGAGCCTAACGCCGCATTCTGCCGGGATCACGGCAATCATCAAGTCATAACGGCCCTTGGCATCCACCCCGGCCGGACAACTGCCAGCCGGGGTGAGGCAGGCGCTATCCAAGGTACGTACGGTCCACCCGATACGACCGTTGTGCCGCGATGAGGCGCAGTGTTACGAGGCTCCTGGCACGTCGACAGATACGTCGTGATGCGAAACCCGTTCATCCCACCGGTTCAGGGCCCGGCGGGCAGCTTCTTCAACGATGGCCTGCTCATAGTCCTCGCCGGCAAAGCTGCGGACTGCGGCCATGCTGATGAACGATGCAACCGAGGTAAACATGACCTCCTGGCCGTCATCACGGCGCAGCAGGCGCGCGCCGCAGAAGCCCTCGACATCTTGCAGATGCCTGCTGACCTCAGTTTCGTAATGACGCTGGTAGTCGTCGGCTGTGGCCTGCGATGCCCATCCACGCCAGATCCGCGCGATCATCTGTCCCCGTTCGCTCGACGCAGTAATGCAGACGGGAACCATAACCGGCCCGGGCCAGGTGCGGCGAGCCGGTGGCGAGGGAACCTCGGAGGAACGCACTCACCTGCCGCGGTTAGGTGATTTGAGCATGGGTGATGGTCATGGCTGCGGTCGATGGGGCACGACCGCCTCCGCGGCCAGGGGAAGGTCAAGAACGAGTTCGCCGTCGTGCTGGTAGAGCCGTGGCTTGTCCTGCGGGTCCGCGTGGCGGGCGAACTGGCGTGACCCGCAATTGTAGAAGCCCCCGCTGCCGTAGCTGATCCGGATCTCCCGGACGCCGGGCCGCTGTCCGTCCAGCCGGGCGCCCATTGGGACGCCGAGCTCGCTGGGACTGGTCGGGGTGTGGGCATTGCCCGCCACCGCTAGCGTGCGGGCACCGGGGCCAGAGGCGGCCAGGAGGCGCCGGGCCATCGCCTCATCACGCTGGGACCAGTTCCAGCCCTCGCCGGTGACCCCGTCGAACAAGATCAGTTCCAGCGGCCCGGTGGCGGCGCGTTCGGCCAGCACGGCCAGGTGCCCGGCGGTGATCCGGCCGTCCCCGCCCCACACGAACCGGTGGTCGGCCAGCGGCTGGCCGGCCAGGAACACGCGGATGACCGGGGCCAGGTCCTCGGGCCATTCCAGCGCCAGGCTAGTGAGCCCGAGCGCCTGCATGAGCGCCCGGATCAGCAGCGGGTTCTCCCGGACGCCGTGTACCTCGCCGAGCAGCAGCAGGCCAGCGGAATCGAGCGACCGCCGGGCCGCCGCCCGCGCAGGGGGTTCGATCACGAGACCCGGGTCGGTGACCGCGAATTCGGCCACCGCCCGGTGGAGCGCGTCCAGCGACGCAACGCACGGCACATGTCCAGCATGGCACCGGTTTCCAGCACCTCGCCTGTGTTATATCCGCGGACAAGCTCTCGCGCGAACCGGCAAGGCGGGAACGAAAATGCGTAGCCGCCGAGAGGGTTACCGGGGCGAGGAACCGGCCTGGTCAGCTGCCAGCCGGGGTCGGCTTACTGCTGGTCGTGGTGAACTGCGTCAAGCCGGGCCAGGTCGCCGGGCGTGAGCCGCAGCGCTCCGGCAGCGATGTTGTCGGCGAGGTGACCGGGGTCGGATGTGCCCGGGATGACCAGCACGTGCGGTCCGCGCTGCAGAGCCCAGGCCAGGCGGACCTGCGCTGAGGTGGCCTGGTGCTCGCGGGCGACCGCGAGGACCTCGCCGGGCTCGCCGCCGCTGCGGCCGGCTTCGCGCCCGGCTCCGGCGATGGCGAAGAACGGCACGAACGCGACGCCCTGCTCGCCACAGGCGCGCAGGAAGTGGTCTTGCCCGGGGCGGTGGCCGAGACCGTAGGAGTTCTGCACGCACACCACCGGCGCGATCTGCTGAGCCTGGGCCAGGTGCTCCGGGCGTGCGTTGGAGACCCCGAGGTGGCGGATCAGGCCGGCGTCGCGCAGCTCGGCCAGCGCGCCGAAGTGCCCGGCGACTGAGTCCAGCCCGGACAGGCGCAGGTTCACCAGGTCCAGGTAGTCGCGGCCGAGCTGGCGCAGGTTCTCCTCGACCTGCCCGCGCAGCTGGGCCGGGGTGGCCTGGGGCAGCCACTCGCCGGACGGGTCCCGGCGGGGACCGACCTTGGTGGCGATGACCAAGTCGTCGGGGTAGGGGGCCAGCGCGCTGTTGATCAGCTCGTTGGCCGAGCGCAGTGAGGAGAAGTAGAAGCCGGCCGTGTCGATGTGGTTCACGCCGAGCTCGACCGCTGCGCGCAGCACCGTGATCGCCTGGTCACGGTCGCCGGGGATAGCCCCGGGCGCGAACGCCGGGCCGCGCTGGGGCAAGCGCATCGCGCCGAACCCGATCCGGTTGACCGTCATGTCCCCGAGCATCCAGGTGCCCGCAGCCGCCGCGCCGCCCGCTTCACCAGCCACAGCCGGAGTCTGCCACACGCGGGTCGCGACCATGCTGGCCTGGCCAGATGGACGCGCAGCAGATCGCGGGTCCGGCGTCAATCCCAGCTCGTCCCGGCCGGCACCCGGAAGGTGGTGTTGAGGCGGTTGGAGAAGTTGGTGATCGCCACCATCAGCACCAGGGCCTTGAGCTCGCCGCGGGGTTCGAGGTCCAGCGCTCCTATCTCCACGCGATCGCGTTCCGCGTGCTCGGCTCGCACGCAGACGCGGACGACGCCGTCCAGGAGGCGTGGCTGCGGCTGGCCCGGACCGGTGGTGACGGCATCGAGGACCTGCGCGGCTGGCTCACCACGGTGACCGGCCGGATCTGCCTGGACGTGCTCCGCAGGCGCGGGGTGCGGGCCGAGCAGCCGCTCGAGATCAGCGCCGGCATGCTCCCGCAGAAGGCCGGGGACGGGAGGACCGGTCCCGAGGAAGAGGCCCTGCTCGCGGACACCGTCGGCCTCGCGCTGTACGTCGTCATGGACGCTCTTACCCCGGCGGAACGAGTGTCGTTCGTGCTCCACGACGTGTTCGAGGTCCCGTTCGGCGCGATCGCCACGATCCTCGGCCGGAGCACCGCGGCCACGAAGATGCTGGCCAGCCGGGCCCGCGGACGAATCCGCCTGGGCACGCCGACGGCGGCCGCTGACGCGGCAGCGCGGGAGGTCATCGACG
>DAIOWL010000454.1:0-5951 GCA_036758545.1 Streptosporangiaceae bacterium
GGCGCCGCACGGATGGCTACGCTATGATGTCGAGCGCATCCGCTCCGTGCGGCACCTGACAGGCCGGAGCACCGGCCCAGACCCGGATTCAGACCCAGGGGAGTGTGGATTCTATGCGAGGCGTTGTCTGGAGCTGAGGCTCAGCGAGGCGTTGAGCTGCACGAAAAACGGGGGTTCACGAGGTACGGGGCCTCACGGCCGGTGTGCTGACGGAGATCAGTAGGGTGTCGCGGGGACCGCTGAGGCGGCGGTGTCGGCCGCTTCCCCGTCGTCCTCGTCACCCTGATCCTCATCCTGGGCGTCCGGGTCTTCGGTGAGGACCCGCACGGCGAGGTCCGCGTCGTCCAGGTCCCGGCCGAACCGCTCGATAGCGTCCTCGTCGATCATGTCGTCCTGTCCCTGGCCCAGGTTCTGCCCCTCGTCCGGGTTCTGTCCCTCGCGCTGGTCCGGGCTCCCCGGCCCCTGGTCACCCGGTGCGCCAGCGTTCGCAGCCGCCTGTCCAGGCCGGTGACGGATGTAGTTGGCCACGCCCCGGCTCAGGTCGTGCCCCACGGTGTCCGCGGTGATACGCGTATCGGTCCTGGGGCGGCCGTCCTTGTCCTCGTAGGTGCTGGTCTTGATTTTGCCCCTGACCAGGACCGGCTCACCCTTGTGCATGCTGGCACGCACGTGATGGGCCAGCCGATCCCAGCAGCTGACGGTGAAGTACGAGGACTCCGCGTCGCGCCACTCCCCGGTCGCTTGGTCCTTGTACCGGGGCGTGATGCCGACGCGCAGATCGGTGACCGTCTTGCCGGTCTTGGTGGTATGAATGTTCGGCTCCTGGGCCACGTAGCCGACGAGGGTCACAAAGGCGCCCTGGCTCATGTCGATCCTCCTTGGGTTCCCGGCGGCCCGACGCCACCGGGTTCCCTTCACCGTGCCGGAGCGCGCCCGTGCGGCGCCGACGACGCGATCCGCCTGTGGATAACGTCGTCGCGACGGTTCGGCTGTGGACAACTATTTGCCATCCGCAAGATGATGCGGGAAGATACGCGCCCCCGCTCGCGGTAACGGACTGCCGGGAGCGCGAAAAGGGTGCCGCCCCCGACGGCAGAACGGCATGAAACCCCGGATCCAGTGCGTCCTGACGCAGTGGAATCCGGGTTCCATGGCGTTCCGGGCGGGGCTGGGAGCGGAAGGGCGGGGCTGGGAGCGCGGCGGGGCGGGTGCGCGGCGGGGCGGGTGGGGTTAGAGGTTGTTGAGGCGGGTTACTTCTTCGGGGGTTAGGGAGAAGCCGAAGAGGTCGAAGTTCTGCTCGATGCGCTCGGGGCGGGCGGACCTGGGGATGACGATGACGCCGATGTCGATGTGCCAGCGCAGGACCACCTGGGCCGGGGTGACACCGTACTTGTCCGCGATCTCGGCCAGCGTGCGGTCGCGCAGCCGGGTGCCCTTGAGCGGGCTGTAGCCCTCGAGCGCCACGCCGCGTTCGGCGTGCGCGGCCAGCAGCCTTGTGTCGTACCGGGAGGGGCTCCACGGGATCTGGTTGACGGCGGGCTTCTCCCCCGTCGCGTCGATCAGGTCGTCGATCTGGCCGATGCTGTAGTTGCTGACGCCGACCGTCCGGGTCAGGCCGTCGTCCCTGGCCGCGAGGAAGTCGCGCCACAGCGGCACCAGGTTCCGGCCGCGCGGCGGCCAGTGCACCAGCCACAGGTCCACGTAGTCGGTACCCAGCGCCTTCAGGCTCTCGGTGATGGTGGTCCGCGCGCGGCCCGCGTTGCCGGGCGGCAGCTTGGTGGTGACGAACAGCTCGGCGCGGTCCACGCCGCTGTCCGCGATGGCGCGGCCGACCTGCTCCTCGTTCCGGTACATGGTGGCGGTGTCGATATGCCGGTAGCCGATCAGCAGGGCGTGCCGGGTCGCCTCGTAGGCGAGCTCGCCCTGCAGCTGCCAGGTACCGAAGCCGAGCATCGGCATCGCGGCGCCGTTACCCAGGTCCACGGAGGGAATCTCGCTCATGGCTCAATTGTCGCAACCGTCGTCCCGGATAAGGGAAGGCGGGATGACGCCATAGTCAGTCAGCCGACGTCAGGGCGGCGCGGATCGTGCGGGCGAGCTCGGCGGGGACGTCGGGGACCAGCAGGTGGACTCCGTCCCGGACCACGTCGCGGCCGTCGATGACGACGGTGCCGATGTCGGCGGCCGAGGCGGCGAAGACCGCGGTCTCCAGGGCCAGGTCGCCGGGGGCGCCGGCGGTCCGCAGGCTGTCGAGGGACACCGTGACCAGGTCCGCCCGGGCGCCGGGTGCAAGCTGGCCCGCGTCGGGCCAGCCCAGGCTGGTATGGCCGGCCGAGGTGGCGGCCTCGAGCAGGGTCTCGGCGGTGAAGTGGCCGCGCGAGCGCCGGCCGAGGCGTTCGGCGTACTCAACGCCGCGGGCTTCTTCCAGGATGTCGATCACGGCGTGGCTGTCGCTGCCGAGGGTGAGCGTGCACCCGGCCGCGGCCAGCGGCCGGGCCGGGGCCAGGCCGTCGCCGAGGTCGCGTTCGGTGGTGGGGCACAGGCAGGCGAATACCTGGCTGCCGCCCAGCACCTCCAGGTCGGCGGCGCCGACGTGGGTGGCGTGCACCACGGTGGTCCGCGGGCCGAGCACGTCCTCGTCGTAGAGCAGCCGGGCCGGCGAGACCCCGTAGACCGCGCGGCAGGCCTCGTTCTCGGCGCGCTGCTCGGACATGTGGATGTGCAGCGGGGCGCCGTGCCGGGCCGTCCAGGCCACGACCGGGTGCATGTGCTCCGGCGGCACCGCGCGGACCGAGTGGATGGCCGCGCCGGCCATGGCGTGCGGGGCGAGCAGGCCGCGGTGGTCCGCGCCGAACGCCTCGGCTCGGGCCGCCCACCCCGATCCGTCGCCGTCACCGAACCTGACCTGCGGGCCGGCCAGCGGCAGCACCCCGGTCTGGTCTAGTCCGCCGGCCAGGTAACAGGTGTCGAGCAGGGTGATCCGCAGGCCCGCCTCGGCGGCCGCCTGGATCAGGGCGCGCCCCATCGCGTTCGGGTCGGCGTAGGGCGTCCCGTCCGGCTGGTGGTGCACGTAGTGGAACTCGCCCACGCAGGTGATCCCGGCCAGCGCCATCTCGGCGTACACGGCGCGGGCCAGGGCGAGGTAGCTGTCCGGGTCGAGCCGGCCGGCGACCTCGTACATCCGCTCGCGCCAGGTCCAGAACGTGCCGCGGTCCGCCTGGGTGGTGCCGCGCAAGGCGCGGTGGAAGGCGTGCGAATGGGCGTTGGCCAAGCCGGGGAGGGTGAGGCCGCGGAGGCGTTCAGTGTCGGATGGGACGAATGAGGTTGGTGGGGTGGTCGGGGTGGGGGCGGTGGCGGGGGTAGCGGAGGGGGTGACGGTGGTGAAGCGGTCGCCGTCGGCTTCGATGAGTACGTCGCGGCAGAGGCCCTGGCCGGGCAGCCAGGCCAGGTCGGCGAGCCAGCGTCGCTTGGTCACCCGGCCAGGTCCTCGAGGATCAGGGCGAGCGCGTGCACGCCGGCTTCGCAGTCAGCCTCCTCGGCGTGTTCGGCGGGCGAGTGTGAGACGCCGGTCGGGTTGCGGACGAACAGCATGGCCGTCGGGATCCGCGCGGCGAGGAACCCGGCGTCGTGTCCGGCGGCGGTGGGGAGCACCGGGGCCGTGATCCCGGCCCGGGCCAGCACGCCGCTGATCCGGTCCCGGAGGTTCTCGTCGAAGCGCACCAGCGGAGTGTAGGACTCCGGCGCGGCGGCGAACGTCACGCCATGGTCAGCGGCCGCAGCAGCCGCGGCCGCGCCGATGGCGGCGGCGGTCTTCGCCAGGATCTCCTCGTCCGGGGCGCGGGCGTCCAGCCAGGCCCGAACGGCCGAATTCACCCCGTTCGCTCCGCCCGGCTCGGCGATGACCTTGCCGAACGTGGCCACGGCGTCGTGCTCCGCCGCCAGCCGGCGAGCGGCCAGCACGGTGCTCGCGTAGGGCAGCATCGGGTCGTTCCGGTCGGCCAGGCGGGCCGTGCCCGCGTGGTCGGCACGGCCGGTGAAGTCGAAGCGCCACCGCCCGTGCGGCCAGATGCTCTCGGCCACGCCGATGGCGGCGTCCATCGGCGCCAGCGCGCGGCCCTGCTCGACGTGCAGTTCGACGAACGCGCCGATCCGGCCGAGCAGGTCGTCGTCGGGTCCGAGCAGGCTGGGGTCGGCGCCCGCGGCCGTCATCGCCGCGGCCAGCGTGATCCCGTCGTCGTCGCTGAGGTCGCGGGCGGAGGCCGGTTCGATAGCCCCTGTGATGAGGCGGCTCCCCAGGCAGGCGACCCGGAAGCGGGCGCCCTCTTCCTCGGTGAAGACCGCGATAGCCACGGCCCGTTCGGGATTAAAGTTCTTGGCTTTCAGCTCGGCCACGGCGGCCAGCGCGGACGCGACCCCGAGCGCCCCGTCGTACCCCCCGCCGTCGGGGACCGAATCCAGGTGGCTGCCGGTGACGACGGCATCCTGCCGGGCCGCGTCCCGAGAACCCCACCAGGCCCACAGGTTGCCGTTGCGGTCCTGTTCCACGGTCAGGCCAAGGCGGTCCGCCTGGCGGGTGAACCAGGCCCGGCACTCGGCGTCGGCCGGGGTCCAGGAGTAGCGGCGGTAGCCGGTGGTCCCCGGGTCGCGGCCCAGCGGCTCCAGCTCCCTCCATAGCTCGGCGAAGCTCATTGCTCGGCCATCGGCACCCGGACGCCGCGCTGGGTGGCGACCTCGGCGGCCTCGTCGTAGCCGGCGTCGGTGTGCCGGATCACGCCCATCGCCGGGTCGTTGGTCAGGACGCGCTCGAGCTTGCGGCCGGCCATCTCGCTGCCGTCGGCCACGCAGACCTGGCCGGCGTGGATGGACCGGCCGATGCCCACTCCCCCGCCGTGGTGGATCGACACCCAGGACGCGCCGGAGGCGGTGTTGACCAGCGCGTTCAGCAGCGGCCAGTCGGCGATCGCGTCGGAGCCGTCGGCCATCGCCTCGGTCTCCCGGTACGGGGAGGCGACCGAGCCGCAGTCCAGGTGATCACGGCCCAGCACGATGGGCGCGGCCAGCTCGCCCTTGGCCACCATCTCGTTGAAGCGCACCCCGGCCAGGTTCCGCTCGCCGTAGCCGAGCCAGCAGATCCGGGCGGGCAGCCCCTGGAAGTGCACCTTCTCCTCGGCCAGCCTGATCCACCGGGCCAGCGACTCGTTCTGCGGGAACAGGTCGAGGATGGCCTGGTCGGTGGCTGAGATGTCCTTCGGGTCGCCGGACAGCGCGGCCCAGCGGAACGGGCCCTTGCCCTCGCAGAACAGCGGCCTGATGTAGGCGGGGACGAAGCCGGGGAAGTCGAACGCCCGGGTGTACCCGGCGAGTTCGGCCTCGCCGCGGATCGAGTTGCCGTAGTCGAAGACCTCGGCGCCGGCGTCAAGGAAGCCGACCATCGCGGCGACGTGCGCGGCCATCGACTCGCGGGCCCGCCGGGTGAAGCCCTCGGGGTCCTCGGCGCGCAGCGCGGCCATGTCCTCGAAGGCGACGCCGTGCGGTAGGTACGTGAGCGGGTCGTGCGCCGAGGTCTGGTCCGTGACGATGTCGATGGGCGCGCCGCTGGCCAGCAGGGCCGGGAAGACGTCGGCGGCGTTGCCGAGCAGGCCGATGGACAGGGCCTTGTTCTCGTTCCTGGCCGCGACCGCGCGGCGGACGGCGTCGTCGATATCATCGGCCTGCTCGTCCAGGTAGCCGTATTCGATCCGCCGGGTGATACGGGACTGGTCGCAGTCCACGCAGATAGCCACGCCTCCGTTCATGGTGACGGCCAGCGGCTGGGCGCCGCCCATGCCGCCGAGACCGGCGGTCAGCGTGATCGTGCCGGCCAGCGAGCCGCCGAAGCGCTTGGCCGCGACGGCGGCGAACGTCTCGTAGGTGCCCTGCAGGATGCCCTGGGTGCCGATGTAGATCCACGA
>DAIOWL010000455.1:0-5929 GCA_036758545.1 Streptosporangiaceae bacterium
GGTCTCAGTAAAATGAGGGCAACGGCAATATCGAGTAAATGGGGGATTGCCAGCCATCACCACCACTGCGAGACCAAGCCGGTTGAGGCCAAGCCGTGCCACCCGCACCAGGAGCAACCGTGCCCCCCGCACCAGGAGCACCCGTGCCAGCCGCCGTCCCACGGCCCCGGTGACAAGGACCCGCACGGCGGCCACGGTGACAACCACGGTCACCACCGTCACTATGGCCACCACGGCGACCGGGGCCACCACCCGCATCAGGGCGGCCCGGGCGGCGGTCCTGGCGGTGGGCCGGGTGGCGGCCCGGGTGGCGGTCCTGGCGGTGGTCCCGGTGGCGGTCCCGGTGGCGGGCCTGGCGGTGGTCCCGGTGGCGGTCCCGGCGGTGGCCCGGGTGGCGGTCCCGGCATTCCGGGTCTTTAGGACGTAGCTCTGTATGCCTGAGCGGCTGACGAGGCCGCCGGGGTCCGCTGCGGGCACGAGCGCCGCCCGGTAAGCGGATCGCCATCAGGCATTGCGCCGGACCGGGCCGGGCGCCAGGCCCGGTTTGGCGCCTTAGAAATCGGGAGCCCGCGGCTTCTGCGGACCTGGACCAGACCAGGTTCAGGGTCCTTCAGAAGCCGCGGGCCTCGTCGTGTGATCGCAGGCGCATCGAGGGGGACAACAGGTCATGTCATCCAGCCCCGCCGCCGGAACGGCGAGTGACACTCTTCCTGATCATGGAGCCCAGCCGGGCACGACCGGGCCGGCGGACCCGGTGCCTCAGGACGCGCCACCGGAACGGACCGGGCGGCACGCCGGGGCGAGCCTGTCCGTGGCGGACCATGTGCCGACGCTGCTTCCCGGCGTGGAACTCCTCGGCGAGTACCAGGGCTCTGGCCTGGCCGAAGCCACCTACCTAGTACAGAAACCGGGCGGCCAGGCCATTCAGGTGTCCCGGCTGCTGTACCTGGTGCTGGAGGAAATCGACGGAGTCCACACGGTCAGCGAGGTCGCCGAACGGGTCAGCGCCGCCTTCGGCCGGACGGTGAGTGCGGACAATGTCGGCTACCTGCTGGCGAGCAAGCTCGCCCCGCTCGGCCTGGCGCCAGGCGGAGGAGCGCACGCCACCCCGCCCCCGCAGGACCAGCCTCTCCTCGGGCTGAAGCTGCGCCACACCATGATCCGCGAGGCGGCGGTCCAGCACCTCGCGAACGTCTTCAAGCCGCTGTTCCATCCGGTCGTCGTGACGGTGGTGCTGGCCAGCCTGATCGGCTCGGATGCCTGGCTGGTGCGCAGCGGGAAGTTCAGTTCCTCCTTCCAGTACGTGCTGCTCCACCCGATGCTGCTGCTCATGGTGCTCGGCCTGGCCGTGACCTCCATGATGTTCCACGAGTGCGGCCACGCCGCCGCCTGCCGGTACGGCGGGGCCCGTCCCGGTGTCATCGGCGTGGGCTTCTACGTGATCTGGCCGGCGTTCTTCACCAACGTCACCGACACCTACCGGCTCGGGCGGGCCGGGCGGATCCGCACCGACCTCGGCGGCGTCTACTTCAACGCGGTCTTCATGCTGCCGCTGATCGCGGGCTACCTGAAGACGGGTTACCTGCCGCTGCTGGCCGCCGTCTTCCTGATCCACATGGAGATCCTCCAGCAGCTGATGCCGTCGCTGCGGCTCGACGGGTACTTCATCCTGGCCGACCTGATCGGCGTGCCCGACCTGTTCCGGCGGATCGGGCCCGTGCTGCGCAGCCTGGTCCCGGGCCAGCCGGTCGATCCCCGGATCGGGAACCTCAAGCGCGCCGCCCGGCTGACGCTGACCACGTGGATCCTGATCGTGCTCCCGCTGCTCCTGTTCGAGCTGACGCTCATCGTCATGAACGGCCCGAACATGGTCCGGACGACCGCCCAGTCCCTCGATGACCAGGTGCGCGTCCTGATCCCGGATTTCGCGCATGGTGACATCCCGTCCGGGGCGGTAGGCGTGATCTCGGCCGTCCTGCTGGTCATGCCGATCGCCGGCCTCACCTACATCTTGCTGACATTGGGAAAGAAGGGCGTCCGCGCCGCCATCGCGGCCTGTCGCCGGCGTCCTGTCCTTTGCCTGCCGTACGCCACGGCCGTCCTGCTGGTGGCCGCCGGGCTGGCTACTCACTGGGGGGCTGCTGCCGGTCTCAGGTGGAGCCCCGCGGCCAACGTCTGCCACGTGAACGCCGGTGACCGGCGTCGTCACGCAGCGCCCGGTCGCGGCTCAGGCCGCCGCCCGGCCCGCGGCCCAGCCCGCGGCGTCCCCGAAGACCGCCAAGGCTCGCAAGGCCGTCATGCTGACGCCGGTCAGCGCGCACGGCTTCGACGCGCTGGACACCAGCGGCGACCCGCGCGACGAGAACGACAACCTGGCCAGGTACGCCATCGACCAGAGCTCCGTGACGTCCTGGCAGAGCCAGTACTACCTGGGCAACCCGGTCTTCGGCGGCCTGAAGGCGGGCAGCGGCCTGATCGTGGACATGGGCCGGAAGGTGCGGCTCAAGTCCGTCACGGTCACGTTCGGCTCCGCACCCGGCGCCGACGTATCGATCAAGGTCGGCAACGACGACACCCTCGCCGCCTCCGCCCTGCCGACCTTCACCACCGTCGCCGCCGCCGACAGCGTCGGCGGCCGGCACACCTTCAAGGCCACCAGGCGAACCAGGGGACGCTACGTGCTGATCTGGTTCACCAGGCTTCCGGCCGCCAGCCAGGGCAAGTACGAGGCCGAGATCTTCAGTGTCGTCTTCCGCGGCTGGCACTGAGTCAGAGCGCCTGAGTCAGAACGTCAGAGTCCTCGCTCGCTTCCTGCGGCCAGCATCTCCAACAGTTCGTCCACGCCCCGCACCTGCAGGTGGGGGCGGCGCGACAGCGGCAGCCCGTCATAGGAAACCGAACCACCCAGGCCGGTGCCGACGGCGATGCCCAGTGCCCGGCCGCGCAAAGCCATCGGCACCTCGAGGTGGGGGTCGTCGCCGACCACGGCCAGCTGCGCGGCGGGAAACCCCAATCGGTCGGCTGCGGTGCGCAGGGCGTCGAGCGACGGCTTGCCCACCACCTGCAGACCGCAGCCGGTCAGCGACCTGATCATCGCCGAGATCGCCCGGGAGGTGCCCAGTGCCCGGCCTCCGGCCACCGCGAAGAACGGCGTCTGCGAGCAGCTGTACAGCTCGGCCCCGTCCCAGACCGCCTGGCACGCCGCCTCCAGCGCGGGCATGGTGAACTCGGGGAACCAGCCGGCCAGGACCGCGTCAGCCGACGCGCCCGCCACGGGATCTACAACGTCAAGCCCCGCCTCGCGCAGCGGCTCGGCCAGCCCGGGCCCGCCCAGCAGCATGACCCGCTGGTGGCCGGCCCGGAGCAGGACCCGGACCGCGCTGCTGGCCGGCGTCAGCATCGCCTCGTCCGGCAGCAGGAACCCGAGTTCCCGCATGATCCGCGCGTAGGCGGCGGGCGTCCGGTTGGTCCCGTTGGTGAACACCACGAACGGCCGCCCGCGCTGCGCCGCCCACCGCGTGATCTCCAGCGCGCCGGGCAGCGGCCGCAGCCCGTTGCTGGTCCGGTCGCCGAGCACCAGCGTGCCGTCCATGTCGAACACGAACCCGCGCGCGGACGCCAGCCGATCCCGCACCACCACGCTAACCACGGGACGAACCCGCAGACCCCGCGGACCCCCGCAGCGAGAGCCGGAACCCCGGCTTGTCCACCACCAGCCGGGCCACCGGCGGCCGCGAGCCGAGCTCGCGCAGCAGCCGCAGCACCGGCTGCACCTCCGGGGTGTAGTGCCGCGCCGCCGGGGCGGCGGCCAGCATCGCGTCCACTTCTTCCGCGGGCATGCCGAACCGCAGCAGCAGTTCCTCGTCCGAGATCCCGCGCGGCAGCCGCTGGCGCAGCTCGGCCACTGACAGCGGCGGCGGCTCGGCGGCCAGCTCCCTGGCCCGCGGCCGGTCCAGGATCCGGTCGAGCACCCCCGGCTCGACCGACGCCGTCGGCTTGCCGAAGCTGCCCAGCACGTACCTGATCACCTGGTCAGGGACGACCGCATACCGCTCAGAACCCAGCACGTTCGACAAGGCCTGCCCCATCACCATCTGCGGGAACGGGGTGACCATGATCGGGTAGCCGAGTTCGGCCCTGACCCGGCTCACCTCCTCGATCACCGCGTCGAACCGCCCCTCCAGCCCCAGTTCGGCCAGCTGCCGCCGCAGCGTGGTCAGCACCCCGCCGGCCAGCTGGTGCCGGGTAAACGCCTCGTCGTACGGCTGCGGCTGGCCGGACGGCAGCCCCTCGGCCGCGGCCAGTCGGCTGAAATACCGCGCGACCACCGCCAGCAGCCGGTCGTCTACGTCTACGGTGTGCCCGAGCGCGCGCAGGTTCGCCACCACCCGCTGCGCGTCGGGCAGCGAGGACCCGTCGGCCAGCGCGCCGCAGCCCGTCTGGAGCACGGACACGCCCAGGTCCGGCGCGACCAGGTAGACCAGCGGCGACAACCCGATCGTGCAGTGCGCGTGCAGCTCCAGCGGCTTGCCGCCGAGCCGCGCCCGCACCGCCGGGATCAGCGTCCGGGCCCGCTCCGGCGTCAGCAGGCCGGCCGGGTCCTTGATGTAGGCGCGGTCGATGTACGGCGACTCGGCCGCCGCCGCGGCGATCCCGGCGTAGAAATCGTCGTCGTGCACCGCCGAGATCGTGTACGTCAGCGCCAGGATGGTCTCGGTCCCGCCGGCCCGCTTGACCATCCGCGCGCTGCGCCGCACCGCGTCCATGTCGTGCATCGGGTCGAGCAGCACGAACCGCGATATCCCCGCCGCGACGAGCCGCTCGTAGACCAGCTGCATCACCTCCGGGTGAGCCCGCTCCCAGGAGATGAAGCGGAACCCGGTGCCGATCAGCTGCAGCGGCGTGTCGGGCATCGCGGCGCGGGTGAGCCGGATCCGCTCCCACGGGTCTTCCCGGTGGGTCCGCACCGCGACTCCCATGGCCGTGCTCGACATGAAGTCGAGCGCCCGGAACCCGACCCGGCCGAGCACGGGGGCGACCTGCAGGATGTGGTCGGTGCGCAGCCCGGTGGCCCCCCACAGGCTCTGGTTGCCGTCCCGCAGCGAGACGTCGACGAGCTGGATCTCAGCCATTTTTATCCCTAACGGGCCGGGTTCGGAGCTCCAGCCACCGTGCGAGGTAGTCCGTGCCGAAGCCTCCGGCGGCGAACTCGTCGTCGGCGGCCAGCGCCGCGTGCACCGGCAGGGTGGTCGCCACCCCGCCGATCTCGCACCGGGCCAGCGCGCCGCGCAGCCGGTCCAGGGCCTCGGCCCGGCTCGTTCCGCTCACCACCAGCTTGGCCAGCAGGCTGTCGTACTGCGGCGGCACCGCCGAACCCGCCTGGATGTGCGTGTCGACCCGGACTCCCGGCCCGGCCGGGAAGACCGCGCTGGTCACGCGTCCGGGACTTGGCCGGAACCCGGCCGCGGGGTCCTCGGCGTTGATCCGGCACTCGATCGCGTGGCCGTCCAGCCGCACGCTGGCCTGGGACAGCCCGAGCCGGCGCCCCTCGGCGACCGCGATCTGCTCCGCCACCAGGTCCAGCCCGGTGACCGCCTCGGTCACCGGGTGCTCCACCTGGATGCGCGCGTTCACCTCGAGGAACCAGAACTCCGACCGCGCGACGTCCACCAGGAACTCGACGGTGCCCAGGCCCTGGTACTTCAGGTGCTGGCCGAACGCGACCGCCGCCGCCCGCATCCCGACCCGCAGCGTCTCGCCGAGCCGCGGCGCGGGTGCCTCCTCGACCAGCTTCTGGTAGCGCCGCTGCACCGAGCAGTCCCGGTCGCCGAGGTGGATCACGTTCTCCCCGTCGCCGAGCAGTTGCACCTCCACGTGCCGCGCGGGGGAGACGTACCGCTCCAGGTACACGCGCCCGTCCCCGAACGCC
>DAIOWL010000456.1:0-5920 GCA_036758545.1 Streptosporangiaceae bacterium
CGGCGGCAGCCGCTCTTGTCGCGGATCCGGTCCAGGTGGGTGCGCACGGTGCGGACGCTGATGAAGAGCTGCTCGGCGATCTGGGCGTCGGTCCGGCCCTGGGCGACGAGGGTGACCAGCTCGCGTTCCCGGGCACTGAGCCTGGCGAGTCCGGGCCGCCCGGCCGCCACGTCCGGGCCGTCCTCGCCCGCCGTGATGACCGCGAACTCCACCGCCGCCGCCAGCGTCATGGCGGCGCCGCGGCTCTCGGCCGCGGCGAACTGCCGGTCGTCTAGCGCCCGCCTGGCCTCGGCCAGCGGCCGCTCGCGGTCCCGCGCCTCCAGCAGCGGTGCGACCAGCCCGGCCGCCTCGCACTGGGCCGTTGCCGCCGACCACAAGGTGACCGCCTCGGCGGGCCGCCCGGTCGCCGCGCACAGGTGACCGCCTTGCTCGACCACGTCGATCATGCGCAGCGGATAGCCGCCGTACACCGCGAGCTCGGCCGACTCGCGCAGCCAGGTCCGGGCGGCGGTGAGCTGGCCGCTCTTGCGGGCGGCCACCACCATCAGGCACAGCACGTCCGCCTGCTCGCCCAGGTCGCCCGCGGTCCTGGCCGCGGCCAGGCACTGCTCGCACAGCTCCGGCACGCCGTCCAGTGCCCTGTTGTACACCAGGGCCCAGGCCAGGGTGGAATCGACCCGGCGGGCGAACCAGGCGGGAAGCCGGTCACGCGGTACCTGTCGCGCCTGCGCGGCCCACGCCACGGCCGTGTCGCCCTGGCCGGCGTACGTCGAGATATCGCTGAGTTCCATCAGCGCGCGCGCCTCCCCCTCGGCGTAGCCGATCCGGCGCGCCAGGTCGAGCGCGGTATGGGCTTCGGCCGTCGCCTCGTCCAGCTGGCCCAGGTTGCGGAGCGCCGCGGCCCGGCCGACCAGGCCGTCGGCGAGGACGGACGACGGCGGACCGTCCTTCAGCGCCGTCACCACCGCGCTGTAGTGACCCATGACGACGCTCATGAAATCGGGCGCTCCGCGGGCGAGCCGGCCGAGCCAGACCTGAGCGGCGCACCAGGCCTCATCGCCCGGGTCCGCCTGCTCCGCGGCGCGCTGCAGCAGGGCGTACCCCTGCACCCAGCGGCCGCGTACCAGCCACCACGGCGCCAGCGCCAGGGCGAGCCTGAGCGCGTTCTGCGGGTCATGATCCAGGGCCCAGGCCAGTCCCTGATGCACGGCCGCGTCCTCGGCGTCCAGCCAGCGCGCCGCGGACAGCTCCTGGTCGCTGCGGGCCAGCTGGGCGACGGCCCGTTCGGCCATCGACAGGGCGTACGCCGCCAGCGCGGCGGCGGCCGCGGGTTCCTCGCCCGCCTGCTCGAGCTGCCGCAGGCCGTACCCGCGCAAGGTCTGCAGCATGGAGTAGCGGGACCGCCCGTCCGGGCCAGCCGTGGGCGGCGCCAGCAGCGAGCAGTCGACCAGGTGCAGGACCGCGGGCCCGGCGTCCGTCCCGGCCACGGCTTCAGCGGCGTCCAGGCCGAACGGCCCGGGAAACACCGACAGGCACCGGAAGACGCGCTGCTCGGGTTGTGTCAGCAGCTGGTAGCTCCAGTCGACGGCGGCCTCGAGCGACCGCTGCCGGGTCGGCGCGGCCCGGTTGGCGCTGGTCAGCAGCCGGTCATCCAGCCTGTCCAGCATCTGGCCGAGGCCCAGTGCCTCGACCCGGGCGGCGGCCAGCTCGATCGCGAGCGGCATCCCGTCCAGCCGCTGCACCAGCCGGGCCACGGCCGCGCCCGCCTCGCCGTCCAGCGCGAGGTCGGGGTCAGCCTGACGGGCCCGCTCGACGAACAGCGTCACCGCCTCCGACTGGTCCGTGAGAGCCCGAGAGCCCGGACCATCCGGCTTTGCGGGACCAGGCAGCGTCAGGGGAGGCAGCCGGTACCGCGCCTCCTCGGGCAGGCCCAGCTGCTCCCGGCTGGTGGCCAGGATCCGGATATCGTCGGCGGACTGCAGGACGGTCGCGCAGAACTCCGCGACCGCATCGAGCACGTGCTCGCAGTTGTCCAGCACCAGGAGCAGCTGCTGCCGGGCCAGGCGGGCGGCCAGGGCGTCCGCGATCGGCACGTCCGCGGCCTGGTGCAGCCCCAGCAGGGTCGCCATCATGGCCGGCACCTGCGCCGGCTCGGCCACCGCGGCCAGCTCCGCCACCCAGACGCCGTCCGCGAACCGGCCCGCGACCTGCCTGATCACCTCGCCGGCCAGCCGCGTCTTACCCACCCCGCCCGGGCCGGTCACGGTCACCAGCCGGTACTGGGTCAGCAGCCCCGCCACCTTGACCACAGCCTCCGAACGGCCGACGAACGTCGTGCGCGCGTGCGACAGGCCGCGGGGTTCACGCGCCGGACTGGTACTCACGTAGGTAATTCTCCCCACACACCGCGGCCGGAGGTAATTGGGTAAATCGGCCTCTGCCCGGCCGGCCCCCTGGCGACGCAAGCTGACGTCACCAGGCCGGAACCTCCCGGCCCGAGCCGAACGGGAGATACCGATGAACCCCAGCCTGATCAGCCAGCTCGTCACCGACCGCCAGGCCAGCCTGCTCGCCGAGGCCAGGCGGCACCATCAGGCCGCGGCGGCCCGGCGGGCCAGGCCGTCGACGAAGATGTCGAGCAGCAGCTCGAACCGCTCGTCCGGATCGGCCAGCGCGAACTCGCTGGCCAGGCTGGTCATGTTCGGGAAGAGGTTCGTCGGCAGCGACGCGATGTAGTCGCGGGCCATCTCCGCGGCCTCGGCCAGGTGGGCCGGGTCACGGTCCGGGACGCCGCTGTCCTCCACCCCGGTCTCGTCCACGGTGAAGCCGTTCACCGTGGCGATCAGCACCAGAAAGCCCTGCACGGCCAGGCGCGGCGGCAGCCCACCCGCCCGCAGGATCGCGAGCACGCGCTCGGAGTACACCAGCGCGTTCGGCCCCATCGGGATCCGGCCGATCGAGATGCGGACCACGTACGGGTGGCGCAGGCTGGTGCGGCGCATGGTCCTGGCCACCTCCTTGAGCTGCTCCTGCCACCGCGCGGGGTCCGGGTCGGGCACCTGCTGCTCGCCGATGACCTCGTCGAGCACCAGGTCCAGCAGGCCGTCCTTGCTGCCGACGTGCCAGTACAGCGACGCGGCGCCGGCCCCGAGCTCGTCGCCGAGCCGCCGCATGCTCAGCGCGGGCAGGCCCTCGCGGTCGAGCAGATCGATCGCGGCCTTCACGATCGCCTCCCGGCTGATCGGCTCGCGCCGCCGCCGGGACGGCCGGTCGGGCAGCCGCTGCCAGGGCGGCGGCGGGATCTCCGGCTTCGTCGTCATCGCGACTCCTCTCGCCTTCTCCAACACTGTACCAGTTCTCGAACACTGTTTGACTAGACCGCCGATCGAATGATAGAACATCGTTCGAGAGTTAAACCTCGTTCGAGTTCTAGGGAGTTCGATATGGCCACCAGCCAGGCAGCCGTCGCCAACGGCGACCACGCCATACCGGCCGACACGGGCCAGGCCGGCTACCCCCGCCGCTGGCTCGCCGCGATCGTTCTGATCGTCGGGGCGCTCATGGACATGATCGACGTGACGATCGTCAACGTGGCGCTCCCCTCCATCCAGCGTGACCTGCACGCCAGCGCCACCCAGCTGGAATGGGTGGTGTCCGGGTACATGCTGGCGTTCGCGGCGACGCTGATCATCGCCGGGAACCTCGGCGACAAGTTCGGCCGCAAGCGGCTGTTCCTGTCCGGCGCGGCGCTGTTCGGGCTGGCCAGCCTGGCCGCCGGGCTGTCCGGGTCCGGCGCCGAGCTGATCATCGCCCGGATCGTCCAGGGCGTCGCGGCCGCCGCCATGGCACCACAGGTGCTGGCCACGTTCCGCGTCATCTTCGGCCGGGCGGAGCGCGGCAAGGCGTTCGGCATCTACGGGGCGATGCTCGGCTTCGCGTCCGCGATCGGGCTGGTCCTCGGGGGCCTGCTGACCGGCGCGAACCTGTTCGGCTGGGAATGGCGTTCGGTGTTCTTCGTGAACGTGCCGGTGGCCGTGGCCGCGCTGATTGCCGGCGCTCGCTTCGTCCCCGAGACCAAGGACCCGGGCGCGCGGCGGCCGTTCGTTGCCGGCGCGGTCCTGCTGGCCGGCTCGCTGGTCGCGATCGTCTACCCGCTGCTCGAGGGCCGTCAGCTCGGCTGGCCCGCCTGGGTGTGGCCGCTGATGGCGGCCGGCGTGGCCGGCCTGGTGGTGCTCGGGCTGATCGAGGCCCGGCGGACCTCGACTACAGATCAGGGTTTGGCTCCCCTGCTGCGGGCCGGGCTGTTCCGGGTGCCGGCGTTCGCCGCCGGGATGGGCGTGCAGCTCGCCTTCTTCGCCGGGATGCAGGGCTTCTTCATCGCCTTCGCGCTGTGGCTGCAGGCCGGTGAGCACTTCTCGCCGCTGAAGGCCGGGCTGACCGCGGTCGCGTTCAGCGTGGGCAGCTTCATCGCCGCCCCGGTGGCGGTGCCGCTGGCCCAGAAGGCCGGCCGGCGCATCCTGGCCGGCGGCGCGGTGCTGATGGTGGCCGGCATCGGCGGCGTGGCGCTGGCCGCCCCGCACGTCGGGCTGAACGGCAGCCCGTGGCCGATCGTCCCCGGCCTGGTGGTGGCCGGCGCGGGCCTGGCCCTGCTGGTCATCCCGCTGGTCAACGTGGTGCTGGCCGCGGTCCCGGCCGAGGTGGCGGGCGGCGCGTCCGGGCTGTTCAGCACGGCGCAGCAGCTCGGTGGCGCGCTCGGCGTGGCCCTGCTCGGCAGCGTCTTCTTCGGGTACCTCAACGGGCACTCGTTCGAGGCGGCGCTGGTGCACACCGCGCCGTACGCGATGGGCGCGTTCGCCCTCTGCGGCGTCCTGGCGCTGCTGCTGCCGCGCACCGCGGTGTCCGAGGAGGCGCTAACCGAGTCCTGATACCCCTCGGGGGCAGGCCGGCCGCTGGTCAGATGACCGGCGGCCGGCCTTTTTTAGGTACCGAACGGGCCGGGCTTTCCGCCCTCCTCCCGGCTCTCCGGGAGGCTGCGCTTGCTGGGCTAGACCCCGGCCGTTCGGGCGCTCGCCTGGTTGGGGGCCAGGAAGTCGGTCAGCGCCGCCAGCAGCTGCTCGGGTGCCTGCTCGGCGACCCAGTGGCCACTGCCGGCCAGGACCACGCTCTGCACGTCGTCCGCGACGAGCTTCATCGTCTTCCCGGCCCCGTCAGCCACGCTCTCCTCGCCGCCGATGGCCAGCACGGGCATGGTCAGCCGGCGGGTCATGCGTTGCTGATTCTGCGCGCTGGTAGCGGGGATGGCGCGGTAGAACCCGAAGCTGCCGCGCAGGGCGTCGGGGCTGGCGGCGAGCGTGTCGACGTAGTACTTGACCACGTCGTCGGGCAGCTTGTGCGTCCCGGCCGAGGCGTCGAACTCCGCGCCGAAGAAGATGTCTTCGCGCCCGGTGACGAGCTGTTCGTTGATCACGGGGAGCTGGTTGAAGGCCAGGTGCCAGAGCCGGGCGTTGAGCACCGGGGGCAGGAACAGCGGCGGTGAGGGAGATATACCCGGCAGGGGAGCCTCGGAGACGACCAGGCGTTCGACCCGGTCCGGGTGATCGGCAGCCAGGGCGTAGGAGATCGGCATGCCGACGTCGGTTCCGTACAGGGCGAACCGCTGGTGGCCCAGCGCGTCCATCAGCTTGACCAGGTCGCTGGCCAGGGTGCCGGTGTCGTACCCGTCCTGGGGCTTGTCCGACAGCCCGATGCCGCGCTGGTCGACCGCGACGACGGAGAAGTCCCGGGCCAGCGCCGGCATCAGCATGCGCCAGGCGTACCAGATCTGGGGCCAGCCGTGCACCAGCAGCAGCGGCTGGTGAACGTGTCGGTGAAGCCGGCCGGGAGATTCGGCGCGCCGGAGACCGAGCCGGGGCCTTGCGGG
>DAIOWL010000457.1:0-5910 GCA_036758545.1 Streptosporangiaceae bacterium
GAGAGGAAGGACCGATGTCGGACTTCAAGCCGGGACTTGAAGGCGTCATCGCCTTCGAGACGGAAATCGCCGAGCCGGACAAGGAGGGCGGTTCGCTCCGGTACCGCGGCGTTGACATCGAGGAACTGGTCGGCCATGTCTCCTACGGGCATGTCTGGGGCCTGCTGGTGGACAATGCCTTCGCGCCCGGGCTGCCGCCGGCCGAGCCGTACCCGATCCCGGTGCACTCCGGCGACATCCGGGTCGACGTGCAGAGCGCCCTGGCCATGCTCGCGCCCGCCTGGGGGCTGCGGCAGCTCCTCGACATCAGCGACGAGCAGGCGCGCGAGGATCTCGCCCGCGCCTCGGTGATGGCGCTGTCCTTCGTGGCCCAGGCGGCCCGCGGCGTCGGGCTGCCCATGGTGCCGCAGCGCCGGGTGGACCAGGCCGCGACGATCACCGAGCGGTTCATGATCCGCTGGCGCGGCGAGCCCGATCCGAAGCACGTCAAGGCGGTCGACGCGTACTGGACGTCGGCGGCCGAGCACGGCATGAACGCTTCTACCTTCACCGCCCGGGTGATCGCGTCGACCGGCGCCGACGTGGCCGCCGCCCTGTCCGGGGCCGTCGGCGCCATGTCCGGCCCGCTGCACGGCGGCGCGCCCGCGCGGGTGCTCGGCATGATCGAGGAGGTCGAGCGGACCGGGGACGCCGAAGGGTACGTGGCCTCCGTGCTGGACCGGGGCGAGCGGCTGATGGGGTTCGGGCACCGGGTGTACCGGGCCGAGGACCCCCGCGCCCGGGTGCTCCGGCGTACCGCCAAGGAGCTGAGCGCGCCGCGTTACGAGGTCGCGCTGGCCCTGGAGAAGGCCGCGCTGGCGGAGCTCAGGGCGCGGCGCCCGGACCGGGTGCTGGAGACCAACGTAGAGTTCTGGGCGGCCATCATCCTGGACTTCGCCGAGGTGCCGTCGCACATGTTCACCTCGATGTTCACCTGCGCCCGCACAGCGGGCTGGGCGGCCCACATCATGGAGCAGAAGCGCACCGGCCGGCTGGTCCGGCCGGCCGCCAGGTACACCGGTCCCCCGGTGCGGCCGGTGCAGGACGTCCCTGGCGCGGACGAGGTGCTCGACCAGCCGGTGTTAAGGCCCGCCGGTAGGCTGCGGCCATGACCAACCCCGTGAGCCCGGCCCTTGTGATACCGGCAGAGCTCAAGCCCGCCGACGGCAGGTTCGGCAGCGGCCCGGCCAGGATCCGTCCCGCGCAGCTGGCCGCGCTGGCCGCCTCGGGCGGCGCCTACCTGGGCACGTCGCACCGGCAGCCGCCGGTCAGGTCGCTGGTGCGGCGGATCCGGGCTGGCCTGGCCGAGCTTTTCGGGCTGCCGGAGGACTACACGGTCGCGCTCGGCAACGGCGGCACCAGCGCGTTCTGGGAGATGGCCACGTTCGGGCTGATCCGCGAGCACTCCCAGCACCTGAGCTTCGGCGAGTTCTCGGCCAGGTTCGCGGCGGTGGCCGGCCGCGCGCCGTGGCTGGCCGAGCCGGCCGTGATCGAGTCCGCCCCGGGCAGCCACCCGGTACCGGCGGCGGACCCGCGGGCGGACACCTACGCGCTGACCCACAACGAGACCTCGACCGGCGTGGCGATGCCGGTGCACCGGGTTCCCGGCGCCGACCCCGGGTCGCTGGTCCTGGTCGACGCGACCAGCGCCGCGGCCGGGCTCCCGGTGCGGGCCGAGGAGTTCGACGTGTACTACTTCGCCCCGCAGAAGGGCCTGGGCTCGGACGGCGGCCTGTGGCTCGCGCTGATGTCGCCGGCCGCGGTGGAGCGGGTGCACGAGATCGCGGCGAGCGGCCGGTACATACCCGACTTCCTCTCGCTGCGGATCGCGCTGGAGAACTCGGCCAAGGACCAGACCTACAACACGCCCGCGGTGGCGACCTTGTTCCTGCTGGCCGACCAGATCGACTGGATGCTCGGCCAGGGCGGCCTGGCCTGGACCACGGCCCGGACCGCGCGGTCGGCTGCCATACTGTATACATGGGCGGAGAAGGCGGCCTTCGCGGACCCGTTCGTCGCCGATCCCGCGCAGCGTTCGCAGGTCGTCGGGACGATCGACATCGTGGGTGACGGTAACGCTGCGGCCACGCTGGCCGCTGACGACATAGCGGCAACGCTGCGGGCAAACGGGATCGTGGACACGGAGCCGTACCGGAAGCTGGGCCGCAACCAGTTGCGTGTCGGCATGTTCCCCGCGGTCGACCCGGCCGACGTGGAAGCGCTGACCGCCTGCATCGACTACGTAGCCGAACGCCTGGCTGGCTGACGGGGGCGGGCTAACGGATGACCGACCCGATCAGTACCGTTAGCACCAGGAGCACGAGCACGGCCGGGAGCAGCCATCGGGGCAGCCGGTTCACGATGACAGCCTACAAATCAGCAGACTTCAGAAGATCCGAGGACGAAGGGTTGGGTCATGGGTGACAACGCTCACCGGGCAGACTTGCTGAGCGGGCCCGCGCGCTCCCCGCGGACCGGTTTAGACCCGGCGACCCAGCGGGAGGGGATCGAGCGGTCCCCGGGATCGGCTGTCGCTCCGGGGGAACTCATGCGGCTGTTCGTGGCCATCGCGCCACCTCCGGCGGTGCTCGACGAGCTCGACGCTCTTGTCGAGCCGCTCCGCGCCCGGCGTCTCGACCTGCGCTGGACCAACCGGGAGGCGTGGCACGTGACGCTGGCGTTCCTCGGCCAGGTCGACGAGACCGCGGCGGCCAGGCTGGTACCGCGGCTCCAGCGGGCCGCGGGGCGGCATCACCAGGTGCGGCTCGCGTTCGCGGGCGCCGGCGCCTTCCCCGCCGCCACCCGGGCCAACGTGCTGTGGGGCGGCCTGTCCGGAGATCGCCGGGCGCTGGCCGGGCTGGCCGAATCGGTCGCGGCCGGCGCCAGCCGCGCGGGCGCTCCCCCGCCGGACAAGCGCCGGCGGTTCCAGCCGCACCTGACCCTGGCCAGGTGCCGGATGCCCGCCGACGTCACCGAGCTGGTGGCGGCGCTGGAGGACTACCAGGGCCAGCCGTGGACCGCGGACCGCGTGCACCTGGTCCGGAGCCGGCTGGGCGGGACCGAGCAGCCTCGATACACGTCGCTGGCGAACTGGCCACTGCGCACCCCACCGGTCACGACGACTGGCTGAGCTTCTCCAGGATCGGCACCGCCGCCCGGAGCGCGGCCCGCTCCTCGGTGCTCAGCTCGGCCAGCCGCTGGGCCAGCCAGGCATCCTTGCGCCGCCGGACGCGCTGGACGACCGCCCGCCCTTCCCCGGTGACGGTGAGGATCACCTGCCGCCGGTCGGTCGAGTGCGGCGAGCGGAGCACCAGGCTGCGCTCCTCGAGCACGGCGATGACCCGGGTCATCGAGGGCGGCTGCACCTTCTCGTGCTCGGCGAGCTCGCCCGGCGTCATCGCCTGGTGCACCTCCAGGGCGGACAGCGCGGCCAGCTGGGTCTCGGAGAGCACGGCCTCGGTCATGCCCGACGTGGTGCGCTGCGCGCGCAGCCGCCGCGCCAGCCTGCTCACGGAGATCCGCAGAGCCGTGGCCAGTCCGGCATCGGTCCTGGTCCGGGTGGTTGTCATCATCCGTTACCTTCGTCGGCAGGCCTAGGGCGTGGACTAAGTACATCACGGTTAGGGCCCCGGTCGTAGCCTGGAGGGGTGGACGCGACCAAGCCGACCAGCGAGCAGGCCGCGCGGCCCTCGCCGCCGCCCCCGCTCGAGGCGGACGACAAGCTGGTCATCCGGGTCATCACGGCGGGGTGGGTGGTCGCGCTGGTGGTCCTGATCATCGTCCGCGGCAGCCTTCCGCCCGGCCAGCGCTGGTGGATCTGGACATGCGCGTGCGGCGTGGCGTTCGGCCTGTTCGCGATGTGGTACGTGCCGAGGCTCAAGCGCGGCCGGGCCCAGGCCGCGGATAAGCGCGGAACCGATCAGTCGGCGCCGCGGGACAGCGGCTCGAACACGGTCTCCCCGACCGAGATCCCGGGCAGCTCGACGAGGTCGTAGCCGAACTCGTCGATGACCGGCACCGCGGTCCGGGCGGCCACAGCGCCGGCCATGGCCTCGGAATGCGCCCCGCAGCCGTGGTCGGCCGACACGACCCGGCCGTCGTCCGGCGCGTACGCGTTCGCGCAGGCGCCGAAGAAGCGGCCGAGCTCCCCGCTCAGCGGGAGGAAAAAGCCGCAGCTGGCACAGTGTGCGGGCGCCGCGTGCGCGATGGGCGACCGCGGGCCGTGCTCGCTGGTGTACCAGCGGTCGGACGCGCCGTCCCGGCCGATAGCGGACAGCACCCGCGACCGGCCCGGCGCGGGCAGCTCACCCGGCTCGGCCGGACCCGCGTCGGCGTCGTCAGCCTCCGGGTCGAACCAGTCGACCACCGCGTCGTCGCCCTCCAGCACGACCAGCGGCACCAGCCGCTCGTCGTCCGGCGGCGCGGGCAGCAGGTCGCCGACGCCGAGGTCGCCCGGCCGCAGCCGCTCGTGCCACGGCACCCAGTCCGGCGCCAGCAGCGACGCGGGGCCGGGCAGCAGCACCGTCTCGCTGACCGTCACGACCTTGGACCGGGGCGCCCGGGCGACGGTCACCGCCCAGCGCCAGCCGGCGTAGGCCGGGTCCGCGCTCTCGAACAGGTGAGTGACGATGCGTTCGCCCTCGGCCTGCACGCCGAGGTGGGCGCCGACCTGAGCGGCCCCGACGATGGCGATCAGTGCGTCGCGCGCGAGGTCTACGGCCTCGGCGGACGCCTGGTCTGGTTCCCTGGTTCTGGTGCGGGCGGGACTCACGGCTCCCAATTCTCACTCATCGCGCAGCATGAACGTGCGGATACCCGCCGCTTTGCGGACGGCCGGGTCGCCGCACTGGCCAACAGCAAGAATACTGGGTACATGTGGCTGTCCGAGGCGATGCGCCGAACCGGGGGCGCGGCCCGCGCCACGGGCGGCGCATTCCGGTCCAGCGCGCGGGCCGGAGCCACCGCGACCCGCCGCACGGGCGGCCTGGTGCACCGGGTGACCGGCGCCTCGGGGGCCGGGCGGACCGGACTGTCCACGCTCATCGAGCTGACCGCGGCCGGCGGTGCCAGCGACGCGTTCGTGGCCGTGTCCCTGGCCGGGACGATCTTCTTCAGCACCTCGGTGGATCAGGCCCGCGGCCGGGTGGTGCTGTTCCTGCTGGTGACAATGGCGCCGTTCGCGGTGCTCGCGCCGTTCATCGGGCCCGCCCTGGACCGCATGCAGCAGGGCCGCAAGTTCCTGCTGGCCGGCACGCTGCTGGCCCGCGGCCTGCTCTGCTGGGGGATGTCGGCCGCCATCAACAGCCCGGTGACGCTGCTGCCCGCGGCGTTCGGCATCCTGGTGCTGCAGAAGTCCTACGGGGTGGTGCGCGCGTCGGTCACGCCGCGGCTGCTGCCCGCCGAGATCACCCTGGTGACCGCCAACGCGCGGTCCCAGCTCATCACGCTGATCGCCTCCATGCTGGGCGGGGCCGTGGCCGCCGGGATCCAGGTATCGGCCGGGTCGGCCTGGGTGCTGCGCACGGGCACGCTGATCTACCTCGCCGCGACGTTCCTCGCGCTGCGGCTCCCGGACCAGGTGGACGTGCCGCCGGCGCCGGCCGCACCGGTCCCGCCGCCCGCCGCGGCCGGCCCGTCACCAGATTCCCCGAACGGGCATGGGCGGTACGCCCCCGCCCCCGGCGACGACGCCAGGGCGGCCCACCCCGGCCGGGACGGCCGCACGCTCCCGTACGAGCCCGGCACGCTCCCTCCCGGATCACCGGCGCCGGACGAAGCCGCCGGAGGCCGGAGGGCGGCGAGGGGCGGACGATGGCGGAGCCTGGCCAACGTCGGCCCGATCGTGGGCGAGGCGATGCGGGGCAACGCGGT
>DAIOWL010000458.1:0-1937 GCA_036758545.1 Streptosporangiaceae bacterium
GAGACGTAGTGTGTCACCAGCAAGATGGCGGCCGACACGGCTAGGCCGACGGTGGCCAGCCCGGCACTGGCCATGACGTTGGCCGCCCGGACCAGGCGTTCCTTCTCGCCCCGGCGGAATACCAGCCGGTGGTAGGCGACCGGCCCGAGCAGGAGCGCGGTGGCCACCGCGGCCAGGACGATGGTGCCGAGGTACAGGTTGCGCTGGCCCGGGCTCAGGTGCGTGAACCGGTTGGTGAAGGGCAGCGACAGCAAGAAGCCGAACAGCACCTGCACGCCGAGCCCGGCCACCCGCAGTTCCTGCAGCAGCTCGCCCAGGTTGCGGTCGGCCCGTTCCTCCTCGGACTCGTCCCGCGGGTCCGGAGACTTCGCCCCTCCCTCGTCGGCCATCTTGATCACTTGCCCCGTCCGGCCCCGCTTAGTCCCCGCCCGTTAATTTGGAGACGTGACGGATTCCCCGGCAAGCACAGCCGCCCTGATCGTCAGCTGCCTGGAGAACGAGGGCGTCACGCACGTCTTCGGCATCCCGGGCGAGGAGAACATCAGGCTGGTCGACGCGATCTCCCGGTCCTCCATCCGGTACGTGCTGGCCCGCCACGAGCAGGGCGCGTCGTTCATGGCCGAGGTCTACGGCCGGCTGACCGGGCGCGCCGGGGTGTGCTCGGCCACGCTCGGCCCCGGGGCGATCAACCTGCTGCTCGGCACCGCGGACGCGACTACCAACTCCACGCCGCTGATCGCGCTGTCAGCGCAGGTCGGCATGAACCGCAGCTTCAAGGAGTCGCACCAGGGCGTCGACCTGGTGTCGATGTTCGCGCCGGTCACCAAGTGGTCGGCGCTGGCGGCGACGCCGGGCGCGGTGCCCGAGATGATCCGCAAGGCGTTCAAGCTGGCCCAGACCGAGCGGCCGGGCGCGGTCTACCTGGCCATCCCGGAGGACGTGGAGCAGGCCCCGGCGCAGGGCGAGCCGCTGCCGGTGAACGTGCCGCGGCCCGACGAGCCGTCCCGCGGGCAGGTGGAGCGGGCGGCGGCGCTGCTCCATGCGGCGGCTTGCCCGATCGTGCTGGCCGGCCACGGCGCCGCGCGCGCCGAGGCGAGACCGGCCCTGCGCCGCTTCGCCGAGATGCTGGGCATCCCGGTGGCGACCACGTTCCACGGCAAGGGCGTGTTCCCCGACGACCACCCGCTGGCGCTGGGCGCGGTGGGGTTCATGCGGCACGACTACGTCAACTTCGGCTTCGATCGCGCCGACCTCATCGTCGCCGTCGGCTACGAGCTGCAGGAGTTCAACCCGGTCAGGATCAACCCGAGCGGCCCCACCAAGATCATCCACGTGCACCGGTTCCCCGCCGAGGTCGACGCGCACTACGACGTGGCCGTCGGGCTGCACTCCGACATCGGCCGCAGCCTGGACGCGCTGGCCGGGGCCGTCGGCCCCCGTCCGGCTGGCGCGGTGGGCCAGGTCCGCGCCCTGCTCGCCGCCGAACTCGCCCGCGGCCAGCGCGACGACCGCTTCCCGCTCGCGCCGGCCAGGATCGTGGCCGACACCAGGGCCGCCATGCGCCGCGAGGACATCGCACTGGTGGACACCGGCGCGCTGAAGATGTGGATGGCCCGGCTGTACCCGACCTACGAGCCGAACACCTGCCTGATCTCCAACGGCCTGTCCACCATGGCCTGGACCGTTCCGGGCGCGATCGGCGCGAAGATCGCCCGGCCGGACCGCCGGGTGCTGGTCGCCACCGGCGACGGCGCGTTCCTGATGAACTCCCAGGAGATCGAGACCGCGCTCCGGCTGGGGCTCGCCTTCGTCATCCTGATCTGGGTCGACGACGCGTACGGGCTGATCAGCTGGAAGATGGACCTGGAGATCGGGCGCAACGTGGACACGAGGTTCGGCAACCCGGACTTCGTCGCGTACGCCGAGAGCTTCGGCGC
>DAIOWL010000458.1:2037-3707 GCA_036758545.1 Streptosporangiaceae bacterium
GAGGTGGCGCCGATCCGGGTCAACCTCATCGCCGCCGGGTTCGTCGACACCCCGCTGTCCGCCACCCTGCTCGGCGACGACCTCGACGCACGCCGTGAGCAGCTGCGCGCCACGCTCCCCATCGGGCGGGTGATCGGCCCGGAAGACATCGCCAAGCTCGCCGTGCACCTGATGACCAACACGGCGGTAACCGGCGCGACCTACGACATCGACGGCGGCGAGCAGCTCGTCTGAAAGGAGGTGACCACGGTGGACCGTCGCCGGGACATGACGAGCAACGGCCGCCGGGTCGCCATCGTCACCGGGGGCTCGCAGGGCATCGGGGCCGGCCTGGTGGCCGGGTACCGGCGCCAGGGCTGGGCGGTGGTGGCCAGCGCCCGCAAGATCAAGGCCGCGGAAGACCCGGATGTGCTCGCCGTCGAAGGCGACCTCGCCGAGCCCGCGACCGCCGACCGGATCGTCGACGGAGCGCTCGAACGCTTCGGCCGCATCGACACCCTGGTCAACAACGCCGGGGTGTACATCTCCAAGCCGTTCACCGATTACACCGCGGCCGACTACGCCCTGGCTTCCGGCGTCAACCTGACCGGGTTCTTCTGGATCACCCAGCGCGCCATCGCCGAGATGGCCACCCGGTACGGCGGCCACGTGGTCAACATCACGGCCACCCTGGCCGAGGTCGCGAACTCCGGCGAGCCCGCGGTGCTCGCCGCGATGACCAAGGGCGGCCTGGCCGCGGCCACCCGGTCGCTCGCGGTGGAGTACGCCTCCCGCGGCATCCGGGTCAACGCCGTCTCGCCCGGCATCATCCAGACGCCGCTGCACCCGGCGGAAAGCTACCAGGACCTCGGCGGCCGGCTTCCCCCGCTCGGCCGCGCGGGCCAGGTCAGCGACGTGGTGGACGCCATCTTGTTCCTGGAGTCATCGCCGTACATCACCGGCGAGATCCTGCACGTCGACGGCGGCCAGACCGCCGGACACTAAGGTCCGGTCGGCTAGTCCCGCCCGCCGGAGAAGATCTGCAGGAAGAACAGGAACACGTTCAGGATGTCGAGGAAGATCGACGCGGCCAGGAACGGCGCGGAGTTGATGTCCGTCGAGGTCCGTATCCGCTGGAAATCGAACATGGTGAAGCCGGCGAAGATGACCAGCCCCAGCACGGAGTAGACGAGCGCGCCGCCCGGGATGTTCACGAAGATCAGCACGATGCCGAACACGATCAGGGCCACCAGCGCCCAGAACAGCACGCGCGCGAGCGGAGCCAGGTCGCGCCGGGTCGCGTAGCCGGCCGCGCCGAAGCCGGCGATGAACAGCGCGGTCGCCCCGCCCGCCTGCCACAGCGCAGTCGGATCCATGCTCCCGTAGTAGGCGATCGTGGGCGCCACGGCCAGCCCGATCAGCAGCCCGAAGGCGGCGAGCAGCCCGACGGTCAGCTGCTGCGAGCTGCGCGCCGCGAAGCGCATGCCGATCAGGCAGGCGAAGGCGGCGATGAACGCGATGATGCCCACCACGCCGGTCAGGTCACGGCCGAGCCAGGCGCCGAGCGCGAACAGCGCCGCGGTGGCCGCGACGTACGCCATCGTCTGCGCGAACAGGGTGTGGGCCTGGCCGCGGGCCGCCGTCCCCATCCGCCGGTAGGTGAGCGAGTCCGTCATGACATCGTGCTCCTT
>DAIOWL010000458.1:3807-5909 GCA_036758545.1 Streptosporangiaceae bacterium
CACCGCGTCCACGGCGTGCTCGAGCTGCTCGGCGATCTCCCAGCCCTGGGTCATGGGCTCGTCCTGGCCGGGCAGCAGCAGGGTGCTCGAGACCAGCGGCTCGCCGAGCTCGGCCAGCAGCGCCTGGGACACCACGTGCCGCGGGATCCGCACCCCGACGGTCTTCTTCCTGGGGTGCTGCAGGATCCGCGGCGCCTCCTTGGTCGCGGGCAGGATGAAGGTGTAGCTGCCCGGGGTCGCCGCCTTGATCGCCCGGAACACCGGGTTGGGCACGAACACGAACTGGCCCAGCTGGGCGAAGTCCTGGCACACCAGCGTGAGGTGGTGCCGGTCATCCAGGCCGCGGATCGCCCTGATCCTGGCCATGCCGTCCCGGTTGCCGAGCTGGCAGCCGAGCGCGTAGCAGGAGTCCGTGGGGTAGGCGATCACGCCGCCCGCCCGCACGATGTCGGCGACCTGGGTGAGCGAGCGCCGCTGCGGGTTGGCCGGATGGATGTCGAAGTACCTGGCCATGCGATGAGCTTAGGCCCATCGCCGGTAAGATCCGCCCATCGAACCAGGGAGAGCCGCAATGGACACGAGCTACGTGGCTGTGGCCGTCGTCACCAGCCGCACCGAGGCCGAACTGATCGCCGGCCTGCTCCGCAGCAACGGCCTGGAAGCAGCCGTCTCGGCCGACGACGCCGGAGGACAGGACCCGCAGCTGCAGATCCTGGGTGTTCGCGTGCTGGTCGCCGCACCTGACGAGGCGGCAGCCCGCCAGGTCATAGCCGACGCCCAGACCGCCTAAAGGTTTAAGATCATCAAGGGCCTTGGCGAGCTTCGTGTGACGACGGAGGACTGGTTGTGCTGCCTGGGCGTGAACGCGAAGGCGCGTTCCTGAGCGAGCTGCTCAACCGGGTACGCGCGGGACACAGCGCCGCCGTCATGGTGCACGGCGAGGCCGGGGTGGGAAAGACCGCCTTGCTGAACGAGGCGTTCGGTTCCTCGTCCGACCTGCGGGTGGTACGCGCGGCTGGCGTCGAATCAGAGATGGAGCTGCCCTTCGCGGGCCTCCAGCAGTTGTGCGTGTCGATGCTCAGCCATCTCGAGCACCTGCCCTTGCCGCAGGCGGACGCGCTCCGGACCGCCTTCGGCCTGATCGAGGGGCCGCCCCCCGATCGCTTCCTGATCGGCCTGGCCGTCCTGAGCCTGCTGTCGGAGGCGGCCGCGCAGCGGCCGCTGGCCTGCGTGGTGGACGACTGCCAATGGCTGGACCAGGCCTCGGCGCAGGCGCTCGCCTTCGCCGCTCGCCGGATCCAGGCCGAGGGCGTGCTGCTGGCCTTCGCCGCCCGCGAGCCAGGCCAGGACTTCGACGGAATCCCCGGCTTCATGGTCGGGGGACTGCGCGATCTCGATGCCCGGGCGCTGCTGCGCTCGGTCGTGCCATGGCCGCTCGATGAGCAGGTCCGGGAGCGGATACTGGCCGAAACCAGGGGGAACCCGCTGGCGCTGCTCGAACTGCCCCGCGGGCGCTCGCCCGCCGAGCTGGCGGGCGGCTTCGGCCTGCCGCATGAGCTCCCGCTGGCCGGCCGGATCCAGGAGAGCTTCCTGCGCCGGGTGGAGGAGCTGCCGGAGGCGACGTCGCTCATGGTGCTGCTCGCGGCGGCCGAGCCGGCCGGCGACGCCGCCCTGGTGTGGCGGGCGGCCGCCCGGCTCGGACTCGCCCGGGACGCCATCGTCTCGGCCGAGGCAGCCGGCCTGCTCAAGATCGGCGGGCGGGTCGTCTTCCGCCATCCGCTCGTCCGCTCCGCGGTATACCGGGCGTCACCACCGGACGATCGCCGCCGGGTCCATGTCGTCCTGGCGGCGGCGACCGATCCCGATCTCGATCCCGACCGCCGGGCCTGGCACCTGGCGCAGGCGGCCATCGGTCCCGACGAGGAGGTCGCGGCCGAACTCGAGCGATCGGCCGCCCGCGCCCAGGGGCGAGGCGGGCTCGCCGCCGCGGCGGCGTTCCTGGACCGCGCGGCCCAGCTCAGCCTGGACCCCGCCCCGCAGGCTCGCCGCGCCCTGGCCGCGGCCCAGGCCAAGTACCTCGCGGGTGCTCCCGAAGCCGCCGG
>DAIOWL010000459.1:0-2927 GCA_036758545.1 Streptosporangiaceae bacterium
CGGCCAGCTGAACAGGGCCGCCGCGCTCCCGGCGAGCAGCCGGGCCAGGCCGATGCCGGCCAGCCCGCCTGCTGCCGCGCTGAGAACGCACAGCGGCGCGGCCTCGACGGCGGTCAGCCGGACCAGCTGCCACCGGGTGGCGCCGCGGGCGACCAGCATCGCCGACTCGCCTTCCCGCTGGCCCGCGAGCAGCCGCGCCACCGCGAGCAGGGCCGCCGCGGCGAGCAGGAAGAGCAGCACGGCGCAGATAGCCAGCAGCGAGCGGGCCACGTCCAGGGTGTTCGCGGTCCCGCTGACCACGGCGGGCAGGCCGGTGGTCATGGTGAGGTCCGGCAGGTTCACGGCGCCGGCCAGGCTGTCCCGCAGGCCGCTCACGTTGGCCGCGACGGTCCTGAGCAGGCCCGCGGGGATGTCCGCGGTCCGCGGCACGGCCACCCACGATCCGCCGTCCACGGTCAGCGGCCCGCGGAACGCCGCCGCCGTCACGGTCAGCGGACCGTAGGTGGTGAAGCCGCTGACCGTGGTCGATCCGCTCAGCGCGACGTCGTTCAGCCCCCAGTAGGGCGACGAGACCTGCCGGGGCCGGTACAAGCCGGTGACCGTGAACCGGATCAGGCGGTCCGATATCCGGTCCCGTAGCTGCAGCATGTCGCCGGTCCGCACGTGCAGGAGGGAGGCCGCCGTGACCGGCAGCGCGGCCGGGATCGGGCCCCGGCCGACCGGGTCGGCGGGCCAGTGGCCGGACACCAGCGCCGCCTGGGCGGCCACCGCCTGGAGCGTGGCGGCCTCGATGATCTGCACGGTGCGCGTGTTACCCGGCGCGGCTGGCCGTGAGGCGGCCACGAAACCGAGCGGGTTGGACCAGGAGGCGCGGTAGAAGGTGAACGGCGCGCCTTCCAGCGCCGCGGAGATCTTGCCTGGCAGCAGGGAGGTGTACTGCGCGCCCTGGCCAGCGGTGACGTTGCCGCGGATGACAAACGACGTGCCGGCGGCCCGGCTCAGGTCGTGCCGGACGGCGCGGGGCAGGGCCTGGCTGCTGAAGGTGACCAGCGCGGTGGCCAGCGCCGCGGCCACCGCGATCGTGAAGGCTGCCGCGATGATCACCAGTCGGTGAGCGTTCATACGAGGCAGTGCCAGCGAACCCCGTGTAAAGCCCATCAGGATTCCGAGCCTACGAAACGGCCAGGCTGATAAAAAGAGTGCGTAAACGACCTGGTACCCGTCCGTAACCCGGCCGGGATGCGAAAGGGCTGAGGAATGTCCGTCGTCGTCATCACCGGGGCCGCGGGCCTCGTCGGGTCCATGCTGCGGCCGAGGCTGGCCCGGCCGGATCGCACACTGCGCGTCCTTGACATCGCCCCGCTGACGGCCGGCCCGGGCGAGGAGGCCGTCCAGGCGTCGGTAACCGACATGGACGCGATGACGGCCGTCTGCCAGGGGGCGGACGCCGTCATCCACCTGGCCGGCATCCCGGGCGAGGCGTCCTGGGAGCGCATCAGCGAGCTGAACATCAACGGCAGCTACGTGGCGTTCGAGGCGGCCCGGCGGGCCGGCACGCCGCGGGTGATCTTCGCCTCGTCCAACCACGCGGTGGGGTTCACCCCGCGCGCGGACTTCCCGGTGCCCGACTACGCCTTCCCCAAGCCGGACACCTACTACGGCGTCTCGAAGGCCGCGGTGGAGGCGCTGGCCGCGATGTACCACGAGCGGTACGGCATGGACGCGATCTGCCTGCGGATCCTGTCCTGCTTCCCGCAGCCGCTGAACCTCCGGATGCTGTCCACCTGGCTGTCGCCCGACGACGCGGGCCGGCTCTTCGAGGCCTCCCTGACCGCCGAACGGCCCGGGTTCCGCGTCGCCTTCGGCGTGTCCGCCAACACCCGCGGCGGCTGGGTCTCGCTGGACGAGGCCAGGGCGCTCGGCTACCAGCCGAAGGACGACGCCGAGGCCTTTGCGGCCGAGCTCATCGCCGAGCACGGCGAGCCGGACCCGGACAACCCGGTGCTGCGCCGCCTGGGCGGCGAGTTCACCCTCCCCGACGACCAGATCCCCCGCCGCTAGCCAGCACGTCCGGCCACCCCCACTGCCGCCGTCGCTAGTGCTCTCTCCCGATGTCGTGGATGCGGTCTAGGCAGATCGCGATGCAGATGATCAGCGCGTCGTTCTCGCCCGGCGCCACGTCCACCCCGTAGGTGTCCCTGATCCGGAACCACGACCGGGAGACCTGCGCGATGACCTGGCGCCCGTCCCGGATCTCGAAGTCCTTGTCGATGATGTTCCCGACCGCCTCGAGCTCCCCCCGGCCGGGGATCTCGATGTTCGCGCGGTGGTGCAGCGGCGAGAACAGCGCCTTGCGCACCGTGGCCGCCACCGCGCCGTCGTGCTCGATCTCCAGCGTGTCGGTGAAGGCCAGGGCCTTCTTTCTGATCGTGGCCAGGACCGTGCCGGATGCGTCCCTGAGCTCGAAGGTCTCGCGCAGCCGCAGCGCCTTGCCGTCGACGAGGAAGACCTTGTCGCCCCGCTCGTCGGTGACCCAGGAGTCGTCGCCGATGCTGAACAGCCGTTCCCTGACGAGATAGCGCATGCCGGCCAGGCTATCCGGGGCTGGAGGCGTCGCTGGCCCGGTACTTCTGCCATCGGGTCAGGATCTCGGAGAGCTCCTTGGTGGCGAACTCGAGGAAGGCGGCCTGCTCGGCCATCCGGGTGCCGGCCGGGGTGTCCGCGCCGACCAGGTCGATGCCCTCGCGGACCAGCGCGGTCCACCGCCCCATGACCTGGTCCCGCATCCGGATCAGGTCGTCCCACATGTTGCCGGGCATCCGGTAGTAGTCCCGGCGCGAGCCCGGCACCCGCTCCTTGTGCACCAGGCCGAGCTGGATCAGGTAGCGCACCGCGCCGGATACGGCCGCCGGGCTGATCCGCAGCAT
>DAIOWL010000459.1:3027-5908 GCA_036758545.1 Streptosporangiaceae bacterium
TGTGTAGAGTGGATCTCATGACGAACGCGATCGAGGTGCGCGCGCTGCGCAAGACGTTCGGCCGGACCACCGCGCTCGACGGCCTGGACCTGGCCGTCAGGTCCGGCGAGGTGCACGCCTTCCTCGGCCCGAACGGCGCGGGCAAGACCACCACCATCCGCATCCTGCTCGGCCTGCTGCGCAAGGACGGCGGCGAGGCCAGCCTGCTCGGCGGCGACCCGTGGCGGGACGCCACCACGCTGCACACCCGGCTCGCCTACGTACCCGGGGACGTGACCCTGTGGCCGGGCCTGACCGGCGGCGAGATCATCGACCTGCTCGGCAGCCTGCGCGGCTCCCGCTCCGGCCTGGACCCTAAGCGCCGGCAGGACCTGATCGAGCGGTTCGCGCTGGACCCGGCCAAGAAGGCGCGGGCCTACTCCAAGGGCAACCGGCAGAAGGTGGCGCTGATCGCGGCCCTGGCCAGCGACGCCGAGCTGCTGATCCTGGACGAGCCGACGGCCGGCCTCGACCCGCTGATGGAGGCGGTCTTCCGCGAGTGCGTCGACGACGAGCGCCAGCACGGCCGCACCGTGCTGCTGTCCAGCCACATCCTGGCTGAGGCGGAGGCATTGGCCGACCGGGTGACGATCATCTCCGGCGGGCGGACCGCCGAGACCGGCACGCTGGCCGAGATGCGGCACCTGACCAGGACCACGGTCGACGCCGAACTGGCCGGGCCGGTCGTCCTGGACGGCCTGCCGGGGGTGCACGCGGCCGAGGTCCGCGGCACGCACCTGCACTGCGAGGTGGATCCCGCCGCCCTGAACGACGTGCTGACCAGGCTGACCGCCGCGGGGGTGGTGGCCCTCACCTGCCGGCCGCCGACGCTGGAGGAGCTGTTCCTGCGGCATTATTCTTCCGAACGGGCCGGGCCGGGGGCCACGCCATGAGCTCAAGCGCCCTCGCCGGGACCGGCGCCCTGGCCAGGCTCGCCTTCCGCCGGGACCGGATCATGCTGCCCGCCTGGGTGTACGTGATCACCGTGGCGATCGCCAGCAACTCCTACAGCCTGAACAAGCTGTACCCCACCGCCCCCGACCGGGCGCAGCTGGCGGCGAGCGGCGGCCGCAACCCGGCGCTGGTGTTCCTGTACGGCCGCCTGTGGGGCGACTCCCTCGGCGCGGTGAGCGCCTGGCGGTACGGGGTGTGGGCGGCCATCTTCGCCGCGCTGATGAGCATCTTCCTCGTGATCAGGCACACCAGGGCCGACGAGGAGGCGGGCCGGCTCGAGCTGGTCGGCTCGGCCGCGGTGGGCCGGCTGGCTCCGCTGACGGCGGCCCTGCTGGTCGCGCTGGCGGCCAACGTGCTGCTGGCCGTCCTGCTAGTCGTCGTGCTGGTCGTGGTGGGCCTGCCGGTCGCGGGCTCGGTCGCCTTCGCGCTGGCCATCACGACCTGCGGGCTGGCCTTCGCGGCCATCGCCGCGCTGGCCGCGCAGCTCGCCGCGGGCGCACGGGCAGCCCGCGGCATCGCCATCGGCGTGCTCGGCGCCGCCTACCTGCTGCGCGCGGTCGGCGACGCCTCCGGGGAGGGCGGGGTCTCGTGGCTGACCTGGCTGTCCCCGCTCGGCTGGACCGAGATGCTCCGGCCCTACACCGGGGACCGGTGGTGGGTGCTGGCCCTGCCGCTGGCGCTGACCGCGGCCGCGACCGCCGGCGCGTACGTCCTGGTCGTGCTCAGGGACCACGGGGCGGGCCTGCTGCCGGACCGGCCCGGGAGCCCGACCGCGTCTGCCTGGCTGCGCAGCTCGTTCGGCCTGGCCTGGCGGCTGCAGCGGGGCACGCTATACGGCTGGGCGGCGGGCTTCGCCTTTACCTTCGCCGCCAGCGGCGCGGCGGCCAAGGGGATCGGGTCGCTGCTCGGCGGCAGCAGCCAGCTCAGGAACGCCTTCACCCGGCTCGGCGGGCAGGCCGGGATCACCGACGCCTACCTGGCCGCGATCATGTCGCTGGCCGGGCTGGCCGCCGCGGCGTATGCCACCTCGGCGGTGCTGCGGCTGCGCGCCGAGGAGACCGGCGGCCAGGCCGAACCCCTGCTCGCCACCGCGATCGGCCGGACCAGGTGGGGACTCAGCCACATCGCCGTCGCCGTCGTCGGCACGGCGGTCCTGCTCGCCGTGGCGGGCGTGGCCGCGGGCCTCGGCTACGGCCTGCGCACCGGCTCCGCCGGACCCGAGGTGGCCCGCCTGCTGGGCGCGGGCATGGCCCAGCTGCCCGCGTCACTGGCGGTGGCCGGGGCCGCCGTGGTGCTGTTCGGGCTGGTGCCCCGGGCGTCGGTGGCCGGCGCCTGGACCGTGGTCGGCGTGCTGGTGCTCATCGCCCTGTTCGGCCAGGTCCTGCAGCTGTCCCAGCCGATACTCGACGTCTCGCCGTTCACCCACGTGCCCAAGCTTCCCGGGGCCGCGGTCACGGCAGCCCCGCTGCTCTGGCTGAGCCTGGTCGTCGTCGTCCTGGTCGCCGCGGGCCTGACCGGCCTGCGTCGCCGTGACATCAGCCCCTGAATCCGGGGATCGCACTTTGCATACAGTCGCCGATAAACTGCACATGCGCGAAAAGGAGCATAGTCAGGGCGAAATATCGTAGGGGGAGACAATGACGATGGCGATGATCCGTCCGTTGCAGCGGCCGGTGCCGCTGCGCCAGTCGGTGTACGACGCGCTGATCGACCTGATCGTCGGCGGGGAGCTCCCGCCGGGCCAGCACATGGTCGAGACCGACCTGGCCGGGCAGCTCGGCGTCAGCAGGCAGCCGATCCGCGAGGCCCTGCACCGCATGGAGGCCGAGGGGTGGGTGGACCTGCGGCCCAGCCAGGGCGCCTTCGTGCACGTCCCCACCGACTCCGA
>DAIOWL010000460.1:0-5906 GCA_036758545.1 Streptosporangiaceae bacterium
ACGAACCGCTCGTACAGCGGGGTGGCCACGACGGCGGGGGCGACCGCGTTGACCCGGATGCCGTGGGGGGCCAGCTCGATGGCCAGGTTGTGGGTCAGCGCGTGTAGCCCGGCCTTGGCCACCGAGTACGCCGAGGACGGGGTGGCGGCGATGGCCTGGTGGCCCCACATGCTGCCGATGTTGACGATGGACCCGCCGCGGCCCGTGTCGATCATGCCGCGGGCCACGGTCTGGGTGAGGAAGAAGATGGCCCGGTCCAGCTCTAGGTAGGAGTCATAGAACGGGCCGTCGTAATCCAGGAACGGCTTGGGGATGAAGAACCCGGCCGCGTTGACCAGCAGGGTGGCGTCGGCGTGCTCGCCGGCCAGTTGCTGGCGGACCCGCTCGACCTGGTCCCGGTCGGTCAGCTCGGCGGTGATGCCGTAGGCCGTGCCGTCCTTGGCCAGTTCCTTGACCGTGTCGTCGACCCGGTCCTGGTCCTGGCCGATGATGACGGCGGACCCGCCGGCGGCCACCACGTCGGCGGCGGTGTCGCGGCCCATCCCGCTGCTGCCGCCGACCACCACCAGTTTCTGGCCCTCGAACACGGGCATAGCCTGCGGCTGGTCCGGCTCGTCCGTGTGGTGGTGCAGGCCATAAAGCCAGTTGGCGCTCATTCAAGCGCTCCTTTCTGCTGCATGCGTTGGGGGCAAGCCTGCTGCTTGCACACCGGCAAGCCTGGCCGCCCACCCCCGGTCGTGCACCGTCAGGTCAGGTATCAGAAACGAGCCCACCCCGCCCTCACAGACAATGTCTGCGCGCCGTGAGGTAACAGATGAACGATCCTTTTCCGAACGAGGATTGGCTCACCGGCACACCATGCTGCGAGCCCAGGCAGGTCCACCTCATCTTGAAACCGTCAACTTGCGCGGTGCGACGCGGCGTCCCGGCGGTGAGGCTGAAACGCGACGGGAGGTCCGCTCCACGCGGGGGTGGCAGATGAAGAGCAGTGCAGATGCGATGTCTGAGCTCATGGCAGGGTCCATGACCCCTACGGGTCGCATGATGGACGTGACAGCAAGGCTGACCTACGTGCCGCGGGATCCTCACGTCATTACCGTGAGGATCACTGATCGGGCCGGGGCCATCCCGATCTGGACCATCGGCCGCGATCTGCTGCTAGGCGGCCTGATCGCCCAGGCGTCCTGCCCGGCAGGCATGGGCCAGATCCGGCTCTGGACGTGTCGATCTCGCTCAGGACCGTCGCTGATAATCGCCAGGATGACCAGTTTCGCCGCATTCCTGGAGCTGGATCTGAAAGAGGTCGCCGACTTCGTCATGGGCACGCTTGAGCTGGTGCCGCAGGACGAGGAGTTCCGCCTGCTAAAACCTCGATGCCGAGCTCGGGTGGCTCATCGCGTGAGTCTTCACCGACCGTGAGCGACGTATCCTCGATCGGCCGTGGCAGCCGCCCCGAAGTTGCCATAACCAAACGAAGTCATCGGTGCGGGACGGCTGGCGATGCCGGTGCGTTCACAGCGCAATGCAGCAGCAGCTGCTGCTGTGCCGGTCTGCTTTCTGGGCGAGGGGTGCGGATGGTGAAGGCGGCCAGCTCACGCAGCCAGCTTCACCGCGTCCCGCCCGGCGAGCCGGATACCGCCCAGCTTCCTATTTGATCGCGTCCAGCAGCTCCCGGCAGGCCTGCTCGCAACGGCGGCAGGCTTCGGCGCACACCCGGCAGTGCTCATGCATCCTGGCATGCCGTTCGCACTCGTCGCCGCAGCTCTTACAAGGTCGCGCGGCTGGCCCGAGAGGGTCTGTCGAACCCGGAGACTGGTGCCCGCCTGTTCATCAGCTCCCGCACCGTTCAGTACGACCTCGGCAAGGTGTTCACCAAGCTTGGCATCAGCTCCCGCAGGCAACTCCATCGCGTCCTATCCGTCGACCCGGATACGCTCCCGCGGCGCTAACCCCCGCCGGCTGGCTAGTCGCACGGCGAGTGCTGGGCCACCACTGGCCAGTTGCCCTATAGACACGGCGGATACGAGCGTCCCCCGCGCCAGATGACAATCATAGGGATGCAGCCGCCAATGAGCAGGACACGAAGGAGCGGCACACCATGTGGCCAGCCAAGTACTCCGTCAGCATCCGCACGCTCCGAGCCGACGCCCTCTTTGTGTCGGCGCTGCAGCGCTCGGATGAACCCAGCGTCGACCAGGTCCAGCAGGCCATCACCGCGGCCGTCCGGGCGTTCGGCCGCGCAGGCTGCGCCGAACGGGTAGCGCAGGAGTTCGGCGATCATTCCGAAACGGCGGTGATCCGGATGCGCTGGGCGCGCGCCGTGACCCATGAGGCATTCACCGAAACAGCGCCTGATCCCGATCCACGTCCAGATGCCGACCCGTTGCGAGTCGTCGGTCTCCGACTGCGCGCTGGTGAGACATCAGACTCGCCGGGCCGCGCGGCGTAGCGAAGCGGATCGCCACCAAGGCAAGGAAAGCCGATAAGCGATGATCAGTGACCCCTCACCGGGACCACGTGGGAAGGCTAGGCCGCCAGTGCGATCGTTCGGCGAGGAGATTATGCGCGGACGTGAGGCGGAGCAGCAGATAATCCGTGACCTGCTGCGGCGTGCTCAGCAAGGACTTGGGAGTGTGGTGCTGGTGGAGGGGGAGCCGGGCATAGGCAAATCCCTGCTGCTGCACGAGGCCATCGAGCTGGCAGCAGGGCAAGGTTTTTCACTCGCGGCGGGGGCATCGGACCAGTTCGGCCAGGCGATCCCGTTCTTCGCCTTGCGCACGGCCCTGCGTGAGCCATTCACCAAGCTCACCGCTGATGATCCCGATCGTGATCTGCCGGATGCGCCTGCGTGGTGGATCAGCCAGATACAAGCGCAGCTGGAACAGCGGGCCGCGGCAGTCCCCGTCCTGGTATGCCTGGATGACCTGCACTGGGCAAACCCTGCCACGCTAGTGGCGCTGCGGACATTGCCAAGGGACCTACAGCGGCACCCGATCGCCTGGATCCTTGCCCGGTCTAACACACAGCAGCATGACGCGGAAAATCTGTTCGGCATCCTGGAAAAAGACGGTGCCGCTCGTGTTACCTTGGCCGCGCTCGGTGATGACGCGGTGACGGCGCTGCTTACGGACGCGTTCGGCGCGCTGCCAGATACCAGCTTGCTCGCCCTGGCCTCTGGCGCCGCCGGGAACCCCTCGTTGCTCACCGAACTGATCCACGGCCTGCGCGACGATAACGCCGTGCACGTCACCGGCGGCCGCGCCGTGCGGGCTTCCGCCCAGTTGCCGCAGCGGATTCACCGTGTCGCGCAGCGGCGGCTCGATGGCCTCAGCAAATCGGCCCGGCACCTGCTGGTGACAGCGGCTGTGCTCGAGCCCTCCTTCCGGCTGGAGGACGCGGCCGAGATGCTCGGCGAAACGCCGGCCGCGTTGCTGCCCGCGATAGAGGAGGCGATGGACGCCGGGCTCATGACCGCCGCTGAAAGCGGATTCTCATTCCGGCACGAACTGCTGCACCGCGCTGTCAGCGACATGACCCCGCGGCCAGCGCGTAAGGCGCTACATCGCCAATACGGCGAGATCTTGCTGAACCGGGGGGAATCGCCGGTCCTGGTCGCCCGCCACCTGCTCGAAGCCGCGCATCCAGGCGACTCCGCGTCGCTGGCCGACCTTGACCGGGCGGCGGCAGAGACAGTGTGTTCGTCTCCACAAACCGCGGCCGATCTGGCGATGCGTGCGCTGGAACTGACACATCCCAGTCATCGGGACGCACCGTCCCGCTCGGTAGCCGCCGCCGAAGCTCTTACCGCCGCTGGTCGGCTGGACCAGGCCCTCCGGGTCGCCCAGGACACGCTAGCCAAGCCACTGCCGCCCGTTGCGGAGGCCCGGCTGCGGTGCGCTTTGTCGTCGATCCTGTGCGCCCGTGGCCGGGCCAGTGACGCCCGCGCCGAAGCCAGGGTGGTACTGGCCCAGCCGCAGCTTCCTCGCGACCTGCGAGACCAGGCGATGACCGCGCAACTGCAGGCCGTCGCCAGGTTGCGCGACGAACTCGCGGGGCCTATGGCCGACACCATCCTTGCCACCCCAAGCCAGTACCACCGTCATGCCGTAGTGGCGGCCCTGGTCACCCGCGCGATGATCAGCTGGGATAAGGGCCAGATCGGCGAAGGGCTCGAGCTGTTCCGTGATGCTTGCCGCTACGGCACCATGATCTCCCCGGATGCCCGGCACTTCCAGCCGCTGCTCGCGCTGGCCGCCGCCCTTGTCGACCTGCGCCAGCTCGACGAAGCGGAGAGTATCCTGCGGTCCGCGGACAACCAGGCGCTTGACGGCATCCCAGCCCAGGCGGTGTTGTCCATTCTGCGCGCACGCATCCATATGGCCAACGGCCGGCTGAGCGACGCCGCCACCGCAGGCCAGGCGGCTCTGGCCATTGCTGAGACCATGGGGGCGCACGGGTACGCTTCGACCGCACACTGCATTCTCGGCGTGATAGCGCTGCGCCGTGGCGACATCGCCGCTGCAACACATCACGTCGCCAGCCGCTCCGCGTCGGGCCCGCATTTTGCTGACACCTACGCGCGTGCGGAAACCGCCATGGCCCAAGCCCAGGTCGGCGAAGGACGCGACGGGCCGACTGCCGCTATCGGCCGCATCCGCCAGGTCTGCGCCGATCTCCCTGCGCACCAGGGGCTCCTGCTCGGCGACCCCACCACGGCAACCTGGCTGATACGCACCGCACTGGCCGCGGGCGACAATGAGCTGGCCGCCATCGCCGCCCGCACCGCCGAAGCCCTCGCCTCCGACAATCCCGGGTTCGCTCCTATCACCGCCGCGGTGGCTCACAGCATGGGACTTGTCGGCCAAGACCCAGCGCACCTGGCTGAGGCCGCGGCGCAGCACCATGACCCGTGGGCTAAGGCCTCCGCAGCGGAAGACCTCGGCGTCCTGCACGCCAGGCAGGGGGACCGGGACCGGGCCGTCCACCACCTGGAGGAAGCACTCGGCGGATACCAGCTGACCGGCGCGACTGCCGACATGGCTCGTATCCGCCGTCGGCTCCGCAAGCTCGGCGTCCGCCGCCGCCACCGGACGCAATCAGCCGACAGGCCCGTCTCCGGATGGCACAGCCTGACCGACGCCGAACGCGCAGCGTCCGAACTCGTCGCCCAGGGACTGAGTAACCGGCAGGCCGCCAACCGCATGTATATCAGTTCCCACACCGTGGCCTTCTACATGCGACAGGCATTCCGCAAGCTCAATATCAGTTCACGCGTAGAACTCACCCGCATCGTCATGCAGCAATCTCAGCAACCCGCTACCGTCAACCCGATGCAAGGAATTGCCCCGCATCCGCCTTCCCTGGCAACACGCCGATCATTAAGCAGCAAGTCCCTTCTTCCCGGGAACTCCGCCGTCGCGCGGTAAGGAACCAGCAGAACTTACAGCCGTTCACTTGATTCCAGGAGGGCAGGTTATGGAGGAGGCCGGCATGGAGGTGGGGGTCCTGCAACTATGCGGTCACCAATGGCCAGATAGAGGTGACCATTGATGAGCCTCAGCGCAAGCGAGCAGCAAGCCCTGGACTCCATTGAGGCCACGCTCACCAATTCCGACCCTAAGCTCGCCTCTCTGCTAGCTATATTTGCCCGGCTCGCCTCACGCGAGGAGATGCCGGTGCGCGAGAGGGTTCGGATACACCGGCGGCTACAAGTAACACGCGGCCGGCAACGCAAACAGCGATGCTCACGCCCATATAAAGCGGGACGGCACATGCGCAGTGGATTCCGGAGCCTGGGCTGGCGGCGGGCCGCGCTGATGATGTGCCTTCTCGCATTCGCCGGGCTGATCGCTGTCTCGGTGATCAATAGCCATGCCAACCGTGAGAAATGCGCGCATGTACGCATA
>DAIOWL010000461.1:0-5901 GCA_036758545.1 Streptosporangiaceae bacterium
TCCACCGGTCACCGATCACGTCCAGGGCCTTGGCGACCGAACAGTACTGGCCATAGCTGCGCATGCCGCCCAGCGTAGCCGATGCCTAGTTTACTTCCAAGTTATATCGCTTGACTTTTTAAAGTTACTAGATGAGTATCTCAAGCATGCGATCCAAGCCAATGATTCTCGTCGCTCTGCTTCTCGCCGCGTTCGCGATCAACCTCGACACCACGATGGTCAACGTGGCGCTCCCCTCCCTGGTCCGCGAGCTGCACGCCACCACCACCCAGCTGCAATGGGTGGTCGACGCCTTCAACCTCGCCTTCGCCGCGCTGCTGCTGACGTTCGGCAGCCTGTCGGACCGGTTCGGCCGTAAGGGGATGCTGCTGGCCGGGCTCACCGTGTTCGGCGCGGCCAGCCTGGTCGGCGGCTTCACTACCAGCCCGGCCCAGCTGATCGCGGCGCGGGCCGTCATGGGGCTCGGCGCCGCCATGACCTTCCCGGCCACCCTCTCGCTGATCTCCAACGTCTTCACCCAGCGCCGGGAACGGGCCCGCGCCATCGGGCTATGGGGCGCGGTCGCCGGGGTCGCGATCGCGCTCGGCCCCATCGTCGGCGGCTGGCTGCTCGAAAGCTTCAGCTGGACCAGCATCTTCATGGCCATGGCCCCGGTTGCGGCGGCCGCCATCGCGCTGGCAGCGGTCAGCGTCCCGGCCTCGAAGAACCCGGAGGCAGCGCGGGTGGACCTCGCGGGCCTGGTGCTGTCGGCCGCGACCATGGGATTGCTGGTGTTCACCATCATCGAGGCGCCGGATTACGGGTGGACCAGCGTGCGCAGCCTGCTCGGGTTCGCCGTCTCCGCCGTGCTGCTGGCCGCGTTCATCGGCTGGGAGCGGCGGGTCGCCCACCCGATGCTCGACGTGCGGCTGTTCCGCAACATGCGGTTCAGCGCGGCGAGCGGCGCGGTGACCGTGGCGTTCTTCACGCTGTTCGGCTTCATCTTCCTGATGACGCAGTACTTCCAGTTCGTCCGCGGGTACGGGCCGCTGTCTACCGGCGTGCACCTGCTGCCGGTGGCGCTGGCGGTCGGCGCCGGTTCGGTGGCCGGGACGCAGCTCGCGGTGCGGGCGGGTACCAAGGTCATCGTCACCCTCGGGCTCGTCGCCATGGCGGCGTTCTACGGGTGGGTCGCCGCGTCCACCACCGCGACCATCGGTTACGGGATCATCGCCGTCCAGATGGTGCTGTACGGGCTGGGCATGGGCCTGACCTCGGCGCCCGCCACCGAGTCCATCATGGGCGCGGTATCCCGGCGGCAGGCCGGAGTGGGTTCGGCGGTGAACGACTCGACCCGGCTGCTCGGCGGGACCCTCGGCGTGGCCGTGATCGGCAGCGTCTACGCGTCGCTGTACGGCTCCCGGCTGACCGCCAGCTTGCCGGCCGGGCTGCCGCACGGGGTCTCGGCCATCGCACACCAGTCGCTCGGCGCCGCGTACGCCGCGGCCGGACAGGTCAGCGCGGCCGGGCATGGCGCTCTGGGCCAGGCCATCCACACCGCCGCGAACAACGCGTTCCTGCACGGGCTGTCCATCGGCTGCCTGGTGGCAGGCGGGGTCGCCGCGGCCGGGGCCATCCTGGCCGCCTGGTTCCTGCCCGCCCAGCCCGCCAGCCCTTCGGTAGCGACGCCGGCGCAGTCACGGGCCGCCTTGAGCCCGGCCAGGTCGACGGTCACGCCCGACAAGGACACGATGCGGGCTTAGCAAATGCCCAGGACGATTCTGATCACCGGCTGCTCGGCCGGGATCAGGATCGCCCGGCTTGATGTGGCCGGGATGAGCTTATGGCCGGACGTCGTTCGCGAACTGGGCGATGCAATTGGCGACGGCGCTGCGGTTGCCGGCCCTGGCGATGCAATTGTCGAACGTGGTGAAGACGCTGGTGTTGTCCGCCACGAACGTACCGACGCGCACTGCATACACGACGGCGATCGCCAGCGCTATGACACCGCATACGATCCCTGCGATGGCCTGGCCGGAGTTCATCGCGCCCCTGGCCCGCCCGCGGGAAACGGCGATGCCGCCGAGAACGGCCGCGACCAGGCCTCCCAGCAGGGCGAGAGGGAACAAGACGAAGGACACGGCGGCGACCAGGCTGGCCACGCCAAGAACCAGGGCGGCCACGGCCAGGCCGTTCCTCGGCCGGGCTGTTGTTGGCGCGGTAGACGGCGGTGCAGATCCGGGAAGTTGGGTGTCCATTGTCATCTCTCCTGTCGTTTCGACGTTGACGCTGGATGGCCGTGAACACATCACAGCCACGACGCTGGCCAAAAGGTGCACAGGAGGCCTATTCAGAGGGGTGCCGGTGTCAGGACCGAGCAGGCACCTCTCGTCCCACCGTAGGCCGGGCCCTCCAAAAAGGATCTAACCCCTTCGCGATCTCCACCGGATCTCCATGCCGCTCACATCACCCCTGCACGTGGGCCTTGTCCGCTGATGGCAATAAGTCAGGTGCGCCTAGGACGCCGCAGCGGTGGCATTTGGACTTCCCGGCACGTCGCCTCCGAAAGAAGCGCGCACCATGGAAAGCTCCCCACCGAACCGGATAGGCCCGTCGCGACCTGCGCGGTTCCACCGTGCGCGCGCTCTGGCCGTCACGGTCCTGGCTACGGGGACAGCCATGGCGGCCCTCGCGCCGGTCACTGCGGCCGCTGATGCATCCGAGCGCTCCGCGCCGCCCCCGGCGATCAGCTGGACCGGCTGCGGTACGCAGCTGGAGTGCGCGAGGGTGTCCGTTCCGCTGGACTGGGCGCAGCACGGCGGACGGATGATCACGCTGTCGGTGATCCGTCACCTCGCCAGCCATCCCGGTCAGCGGATCGGCTCGTTGTTCGTCAATCCCGGCGGGCCCGGAGACTCGGGCGTGGCTGCCGTCACCGAGCAGGGCGGGGCGCTGGACGCCATCACCGGCGGCCGGTTCGACATAGTCGGCTGGGACCCGCGCGGCTCCGGCGGCAGCGCGCCGGTGAGCTGCTTCGCCAGCAGCGCCGAGCGAGAGGCCTTCTGGCAGGACATGCCCGTGCCGACCACCCGCCAGGACGAGCAGCGCTACCTGGCGAAGTCCGTCGCGCTCGCGCAGCGGTGCGGCGCGCGCAACGGTGACCTGCTCGCCCACATCTCCACCACCGACACGGCCCGGGACCTCGACTACCTCCGCGGCCTCGTCGGTGACTCGCGTCTGACCTTCTACGGCGAGTCGACGGGTACCTTCCTCGGACAGACCTACGCCAACATGTTCCCGCACCGAGTGCGGGCCATGGCCCTTGACGGCGTGGAGGACCCGGTCAGCTACACCGCCGACATCGCCACCCTCCTGGCGAGCACTCTCTCCTCAACGGACCAGGTCTTCCATGAGTTCCTGGCCCTATGCGAGCGGGTAGGCCCGGCCAGCTGCGCACTGGCCGGCCACGGCCCGGTCGAGAAGCGGGTCGAGGTCATGCTGCAGCAGTTGCGTCATCACCCGATCCCCGCGCCGTCCGCCGAGCCGCCGGGCGAGCTCACCTACGGCGAGGCGCTGACCCTCCTGAAGCTGGCCCTGCTGCCCAATCCTGTGATCTGGCGGGACGCCGCGGGAATGATCGACGCCATGGTGCAGGGCGACGCTTCCGCGGCGGAGACCATCGTCCGGGGCTCCGCCGCGGAGCCGTTCCACAGAATCTTCGAGCAGAACACCGCGCTGCTGTGCGCTGACAGTCCCGCACGGCAAAACGCCCGGCAGTGGCCGCAGGTCGTGCACCGGCTCGAAACGGTCAGCCGCATCGGAGGACCGGTCATGGGCTGGCTGGAAGCCGCGTGCGCCGCCTGGCCGACCCGCAGCGCGGACCGTTACACCGGACCGTGGAACGCCGCCACCGCCAACCCGATCCTGCTCATCGGCACCAGGTTCGACCCCACGACACCCCTGGCCAACGCCAAGCTCGCCGAGCGGCGGCTGGGCAACGCCGTGCTGCTGATCCATGACGGCTACGGCCACATCAGCGGGTCCGACCCTAGCGCGTGCGTCCTGCAGGCGCTCGGCCGCTACTTCACCAGCCTCGCCACGCCTGCGCGCGGAACGATCTGCCCGTCCGACCGCGGGCCCTTCGACCCGGACTTCGGCCAGCCGGCCGCCTCCCGATGAGCACGCGGGCACAGCGCGCCACGTATCGCACGGTCTCGCTGCTTGTGGTCACTGCGATATGCGCCGGATGTACGACCGGGACCAGCCGCGGCCCGCCCTCGGGTCCGGACCCGGCCGGACAGCACGCTGCCGTGATCACCGTAGGGTCGTTTGACTTCCCGGAAAGCATGGTGCTGGCCGACATATACGGGGATGCCCTGAAGGCGAAGGGCTTTCCGGTCCGGATCCTGCCGAACCTGGGCAGCCGCGAGCTGGTCGATCCGGCGCTGATGAGCGGCCTGATCCAGGTGGTGCCGGAGTACGCGGGGTCGGCGCTGCAATTCATCAGCGTGGGACGGCTGTCCGCGACGTCCGACGTGATGGCGACCAGCAAGGCCCTGACGGAGCTGACGGCAGGCCAGGGAGTTGCGGCGGGGCTCCCGGCGGCCGCGCAGAACACCAACGCCATCGTCGTCCGCCCGGCGACCGCGTCCCGCTATCACCTCCGGTCGATCACCGACCTGGCCCGGGTCGCGCCGCGGCTGGTGTTCGGCGGCCCGCCCGAATGCCCCGGGCGCGCCTACTGCCTGCCTGGGCTGAGGCAGCGGTACGGGCTGCATTTCAAGTCTTTCATCCCGCTTGACGCCGGGGGACCGCTGACGCTCCAGGCGCTCGAAGCGGGGGACATCGACGTCGCGCTGCTGTTCAGCACCGATCCGAGCATCTCGGCGCGGCACCTGGTGGTACTGGCTGACGATCGCCGCCTGCAGCCGGCCGAGAACATCACGCCCCTGGTGAGCAGGGACGTCGTCGCGCGTTACGGAGCGGGCCTGATGGCCGTGCTGAACACCGTATCGGCGCGCCTGGACAGTGCCTCGCTGCGCGCCCTGAACGCGCAGGTGGAAAACACGGGCAAGACCCCTCGCCAGGTAGCCGAGCGCTGGCTGCACGCCCAGGGGTTGCTAGGCAAGGAGCGTGCGGACCGTTGACAGACGAAACCGAGGTTGTGACCTCGCGAGACGGGCCGGACGGCCTGCTGCCCGGCCCGGCTGTCCACCGGGCGCGGCGGCAGCGCCGCCCCACGGGCGCGCCACCGCCGCTGCCACATCCGTTCGCTGTCAGCACGGCCGTCTGGCTGCTGCTGGCGGCCGTGGTCCTGGCGGGCGCGATCCTGATCACGCAGCACTCGCCGTCGCTCCGGCTCGATGACCGGTTCAGTACCTGGGTGCTGCGCGAGCTGGCGGGGATGCGGACGCCGTGGCTGACCGATGTCGCCAACGGGATCAAGGTCGCCGGATCCAGCTGGGGGGTCACCGTGCTCGGGCTGTCGGCGGTCGCCCTGACGATGGCTTTCCGGCGCTGGCGGCACCTCCTGGTGTTCGTGTGTAGCTTGTTCTTTCTCGAGATCATCGTGCAGTGGATTTACTTCGGGCTGTCGCGACCGCGCCCGTACGGGGTACCGATCATCGCGAGCTGGGGCGGTTACTCGGCGCCGTCGGCCCCGGTGGCGGTCCTCACGATCTTCCTGATGGGGATCGCGTACTGCCTGATCGTCCCGGGCCGTCCCCGCACGTACGCGAAGCTGGGCTTCACGGTCCTCATCGCGCTGTTCTGCCTCTCCCGCCTGTACCTCGGCGTCGAGCATCCCGGCGACGCGCTGTTCGGTGTCGCGCTTGGGGTGGCGATCCCGGTCACCGCCTTCCGCTTCTTCACCCCGAACGAGGTGTTCCCCGTCGTGTACCGCCGGGGCCGGACCGCCCATGT
>DAIOWL010000462.1:0-4543 GCA_036758545.1 Streptosporangiaceae bacterium
GAACGCTGAGCCCTGAGTTGTGACCTTTGGTGATAACTGGCCGGCGATCTTCGGTGGTATCTGGCAGGAGTAGCTGGGGATGGTGATCTGGTGTGACGCCCATCGATGAATGTCACCTTCCCAGGAGTATCGCCTTTTCACGGCGACGTGGCTGGGACCGGGGCGACGATGTCATAGGGCTCCGCATCCTGTGTGCACAGCGTCCCGGTCAGCTTTGCCACCTTCAGCCCGGAGCCGGCCGGGCAGGCGGAGTTGTTGTTCGGGTTGGCGGAGGTTCCCCCAGGCAGATAGTCGTAGGGCACACAGGTTGCGAAACCGGCGGTCTCGCCGAAGTAATAACCAGCCGGGCACTTCCCTGCCGGAAACTCGATCGCTGGCCAGGAGAGGACCGACGCCTGCGAGGAAAGCGGCAACTTCGATGAGGGGCACGGCCCTCCCGGGGTCGAGCAGGTGTTTGGGCCAGGCGGAACCGGGGTCACGATGCCAGTCTCGTTGTCGCACTCCACGGGACCCATGGTCATAAAAGAACCTGCCGGGCACGCCGTGTTGTTGTCGGGATCCGAAGCCGTGCCGCCGACCAGGTAGGCGTACGGGACGCACTCGCCTATTGCCTGGTTCGCCGGGGACAAGAAGTAAAGACCTGCCGGGCAGGTGTAATGGGACGGAACCGGCAGCGTCTGAAAATTCAGCGGCGGAAGCTTCTGCTTCGGTGTGGTGGCAGCCGGGCTGATCGTGGTTGTGGCCGGCGCTGCCGTCGAGGTGGTCGTCGATGGGGCCGAAGTCGTTGGGGCGCTGGTCACCACTGGTTTGGCGCCGTGCTGGCTGCTGGAGCAGGCGCCGAGTGCCAGGGCGACGACGCCGGCGGTCATGGCGTTACGGAAGATGTGGAGGTAGCGGCAGATGCTCACGGCTGCTCCTGGGGGGCGGGACCGAAACGGTAGCGGCCAGCAATCGGGCCCCCATGCCCTATGGACGCCAATGCGACCTGCCTGGTTGCGCAGCCCGGCACTGCAACCATCCGCACGTCCGGATTGCGCGTGCTGGCCCGAGGTCACCAGGCCAGGCTCGGCGACCAGATGGTCGAAGGCCAGGCGGAGCGCGCAGACAGACCCGTGCTTGTCGCCAATGGCGTCGTGATTAGTTGCGTGATAACTAGAGTTATCGGGCAACATCGCCCACCATCGCGGGATGCCACCTGCGCGAACGCCGCCGCGTCGGCGCGGCCGGGTCCCGGTATCGGGCAACTGCAGGGGCGGCGGATAGCCGGTGCCGTATCAGAACAGCGGCTCGCAGTCGGCGGCGGGCCCGCGCGGGCCCCGGCGTGGCGGCCGGGAGGGTGCACTCGATTTTCGACACGCGGCATGCTTGGGATTACCGAGCCCCGGGACCGCTGCTGTATGCGCCCGACCCGGCGCGTGAACTGAACCACCTGGCCACGGCACGACGCGGATACTTGGAAGCGACAATAATCCGGGCCGGGAAAGGAGCACTCGATTGCCGGGGAAAGCATGGCAGCTCCCAGCCCGGCGGAGTGCCGGCTGTCCGCTGGGGGTCCCCTGCCGGACACTCCCCAGCTGGCCTATTCCTGGCCAGCGCGGCGCCGCGGCCAGCTGTGCCGTCATCAAGACAGCTGACCGCGGCGGGCGGGTGCACGATCAGGCGCGGGCGGGCATTGCCCGATCGTGTGTAGGTGGCAGGTTCTCGTCCGGCTGTATCAAATGATCGCTTTCCTGGCTCCGTCGGTGTAGCGGGACCAACCTGGCAATGCAGAACTCGATAGGCGCCGGCCAGCGACCCGCCGATAAAGCGGAAAGAGCCGCGCGATGAGCTGGAACGTGCCCGGCTGGATACTCGGAGCCCAGGTCGGCGAAGGCATGCCGCCGGGTGAACGCTGCCCGGGCCGGGAGCCTGAGCCACCGCCGGCAGGGTCTTCCGGGCCACTCGCGCCGGGCCGATCGGGCCTTCCAGTGAACTGGTGAGAATGAATGACTTATCTGGAAATACCGCATGACGGCGGCGAGGACCCGGCGCCGGTCGTGCCCCCTCCTCTGCCTGCCGATGCTCCTGGCCAAGAGGATGTCCCCGGACCCCGCAGAGCCGCCGCGTCACCGCGCACCCGGCATGCCTGGAGACGGTCCATTGCGGCGCTGGCGGCAGTGGTGGCCGCCGTAGTGCTCGCCGCGTGCAGCGCCGGGGCGGGCAGCACCGCGCATGCCCGGCAGCCCGCCGGGCAGCCGCCGCCGTGCTCGCCGAACCCGCCGCCGGAAGCGCCGCCGGCGCACCCGACCACGGTCACCACCATCGGGCAGGCCTACTACTGCGTGTTCGCCCACTACTACGCCGGGCCGGTGCTCGATGACCGGGCGCTGCTGGCCGGCGCGTTCGCCGGGTTCACCCAGGAACTGGACCGGCTCGGCCTGGACCAGCCGGACGCCACGATGCCCGCGCTGACCGGCCACCGCGACCAGGACTGGGCCGCGTTCGCCGCCGTGTACCAGAAGGTGACCGGCCAGCTGCTGGCCAGCCCGGCGCAGCGGCAGGAGATCGCCGCCGCCACCATGACCGCCATGGTCGCCAGCCTGGACAACAACCACGCCCGGTGGTCCTACCCGGCGCCGCCACCCGGAGACGTGCCCGGCGACCTGGGGATCATGACCTCCCCGGCGCCGCCGCTGGCCGAGGTCGCGCCGCAAGAGGCGCTGCCGCCGCTGTTCATCACCGCGGTGCTGCCGGGATCCCCCGCCGCCAGCCGCGGGCTGCAGCCTGGCGACATCATCGTCTCGGTCGACGGCGCCCCGCCGTTCCCCGGCGGCATCATCTCCCAAGGGGTGATGAACCTGCTCTTCGGCCCCTACCCAGCCCCCGGCCGGGTGACTGTGCAGCTGCACCGGCCCGCCACCGGCCGGACCTGGACGGTGACCCTGGCACCCGCCCTCTACCAGGCCGCCCCGCCCCCGGTCTCCGCCAAGCTGCTGCACGGGGACATCGGCTACGTGCTGCTGCCCGGGTTCTTCCCCGGCGCGGCCGACCAGGTGCTGCAGGCAGTCCACGACCTGGCCGGGAACGCCAGACTGCGCGGGCTCATCGTGGACCTGCGCGGCAACGGCGGCGGCGACCCTGCCGAGGTCTCCCGGCTGCTCGGCGCCTTCATCCACGGCGCGGCCTACACCTACGACTGCGACGTGCACGGCAACTGCCCCGCCACCCGCACCGGCACAGACGTCCCGCTGCTGCACCTGCCGCTGGTCGTGCTGACCGACCGCAACTGCGCCTCCGGGTGCGACGCGTTCAGCGGCGCGGTCAAGGACCTGCGGCTGGGCACCCTGGTCGGCACCCGGACCGCGGGCATCGTGGCCGCCCCCGCAGCCCCTTACCTGCTCGACGACGCCAGCCTGATCATCCTTCCGGCCAGGCACGAGCTCAGCGCCCACCACGAGCTCATCAACGGCATCGGCGTCGCGCCGGACTACTACATCCCGCTCACCGCACAAGACCTGTCCACCGGACACGACCCCGACATCACCAAGGCACTCACCCTGCTCGGCGGCTAACCCGCACCACCAAACGGCCAGAACCTGGGTTCTCCCGTTCCCCAAGTCGTCCTGCAACGCCTGGCGCCATCACGCTGTCCAGCAGCGTGATCGGCAGTAGGCGAGTCCGAAAAGGGTCGTTTCCCCTACACCGGGAATCATCGCGCGAAATGGAGAGATTCGCGGGCCCTCGCAATCTCTTCTATCACGCCTGACCTGCGGTTCCTTGGTGGTAATGGGGAGTATTCACACCTTGACCTGCGAGATTCCGTCAGGTCCGCGATGGGCTCGCCCGTACTCACAAGTATGAGTGTCTCAGAGTGGATGACGCGGTCGACCGACGCGGCTGTAGTGGTCGCCTTTTGGGTGTTGTGAGGCAGTTGGGCGCGGCTGCGAGGGATGCTCGGAGTTCGAGGCCAGGTCTTCCCGCAGCGCGGCGTGGTGCCGGGATGAGCACGATGATGGCGGCGCTCAGGCGGGCCTGCAAGGTCGCGTCCGGGATCGCGCCGGCTGCCCTGGTGGTCGGCCTGGGGCTCCCCGCGCTCGCCGGCCTGATCTTCCTCGCCGTCCTGGTGCTGGGTATGGCCTGCTGGGTGATCGGCAGTGAGGACCGGACGGAGCACGTCAGCCGGATGCTGCTGGCCTGGCGGGGCAACGCCAATTGCCTGGCCCGCGACGACGCCGACTCGCCGTCTGTCCCGGCGGTGCGGCTGCGCCGCCGGCTCTGGCCGCGGCGCTAAGGAATTGCAGATAATTAACGCGCTGTCTTGATCTTGTTCTCGATGTTGCCGGTCGTCCGGGGAACATATGGCGGGATGCGGGCGGGCAGATCCGGCGGGGCGGTGACCGGCTCGATGCGGTGGCCGTGCAGGTCCAGCAGGTCCCGGGTCTCGGTGAGGGCTCGCCTGATGGTGGTGCGGCTGGTGCCGAGCAGGTGGGCGAGGGTGTCGTCGGGCAGGCTGAGGCGCAGGTGGAGCACGGTGGCTACGACGCGGTCGGGGAAGGGGAAGACA
>DAIOWL010000462.1:4603-5872 GCA_036758545.1 Streptosporangiaceae bacterium
TCGAGTTCGTGTTTATCGTCCTCTGGACCGCCGTCGCTGGCGGGATGGCTGCGTGCCCGCTGCTCGCGCTGGGCCTGGCTCAGGGCGGCGAGCTGGGCGATCAGCTGGTCCAGGTCGCCGGGGGCCAGTCCGGTCAGGTCGGGGAGCGCAGCGGGGCGGCGCTCCTGGTCGTGGCCGGCTGGCGGCCCCGCGGTATGCACGGCGGCGGGGTGCAGGGTGTAGTTCCAGTCGCCGTGGAAAGGGTGGCGGCTGACCGGCAGGGCGGCCAGCTGCGCGCTGCTGACCTTGACCCCGGTGGGGTAGGTGCCGTCGTCCAGGCGGGCCTGCACGGTCAGGCCGGTGCGGGTGGTGGTCGCCGCGATGCTGTTGATGACGACGTCGTGGCTGGTCAGCGGGCGGCCGCGCCAGTTCATCGTGATGTGGGAGAACAGCCGGTGCTCCACCTTGTTCCATTTCGATGTCCCGGGCGGGAAGTGGCAGCAGGTGATCTCCAGCCCGGTCTCGGCGGCCAGCGCGGCCAGCCCGGTCTTCCACGCGCGGGTCCGGTAGCCGTTGGAGCCGCCCGCGTCCGCGGTGATCAGCAGCCGCCGGGCGGCCGGGTACTCGCTGCTGCCGGCCGCGTCCCACCAGCGGCGGATCGACTCCACCGCGAACGCCGCGGTGTCATGGTCGGTGCCCACGTTCACCCAGCCCGCGTCCGCCGTCACGTCATAGACCCCGTAGGGGATGGCCTTGCCCTCGCTGTCGCCAGGGAAGTCATGGGTACGGACAGCTGCCGGCTGGCCCTTGGGCCGCCAGTTGCGGCCGGCGTTCGCGAACTCCCCGATGAGCTCCTTCTTCTTGGTGTCCACGCTGATCACCGGGTCCCCGGCGCCCTGGTGGGCCTTGACCTGCTCGCTGATGTACCGGAACTGGGCGTCCCGGTCCGGGTGCTGCGTGCCCTCGAGGGTCTTGGCGTTGCCCTGCAGGCTGAATCCCTCGTCCCGCAGCAGGTCCCCGACCGTGTCCGCAGAGACCTTATGACCCTGCCGGGTCAACTCACCGGCCAGATTGCGGGTCGACTTGACAGTCCACCGCAGCGGCGACATCGGATCGCCGCGCTCTGCCGGCTCGACCAGGGCCAGCAGCGCCGTCCGCAGCCCCGGATCCAGGTCAGCCGCCCGCTTGCGCCCGCCGCCGGGCCGCCGCGCCCGGCCCAGCGGCTCAGCCCCGGCGTCCAGCTCATCAACGCCCAGGGACACCGTGGCCTCGCGGACCCCGGCCGCCCGG
>DAIOWL010000463.1:0-5848 GCA_036758545.1 Streptosporangiaceae bacterium
CTTCTTGGCGTGGAATTGGTGTTGCCGAATGGGGAACGGCTGCGCCTCGGCGGCCGACCACGCGCCCTACGCCAAGCGCGCCATGGCGCGGGATCTGGTCGAGGTGATGGAGCAGCTCGGATTCGCCCGGTTCGGGCTGGCCGGGCACGATCGCGGGGGCCGCGTGGCCTACCGGCTGGCGTTCGATCATGCCGAACGGGTGCGGCGTCTCGCGGTCCTCGACATCGTGCCCACCCTCGACGCGTGGGACCTAGCTGACGCCAGGTTCGCCGAAGGGTACTGGCCGTGGTCGTTGCTGGCCCAGCCCGAACCGCTGCCCGAGCGCCTGCTGGCCGGCGCCCCGGACGCGGTGGTGGACGATGCGCTCGGCGGCTGGGGTTCGGCCCCGCAGACGTTCGATCCCGCGGTGCGGGCGGCCTATGTGGCGGCGCTGAGCGACTCCGGGCACGTGCACGCGATCTGCGAGGAGTACCGGGCCGCGGCCGGCCTGGACCGCGAGCACGACGCCGCGGACCGGCGGGCCGGCCGGCGCATCGCCTGCCCGGTGCTGGCCCTGTGGAGCGGCGACGGCCCGCTTGGTACCTGGTACGCCGGGGCAGGCGGCCCGCTGGGAGTGTGGCGCCGCTGGGCGGACGACGTCCGCGGCGACCCCGTCCCGGCGGGACACTTCTTTCCCGAGGAGTGTCCGGACCAGACCGCCGAACGCCTGCGCCAGTTCCTCAGCTCTGGGAAGTAACGTGAAACCGTGGAAATCACCCCCAAGCCGCCAACCGCCAAGGGTCCGGCCGAGTGGTTCACCGGCGACGTGTTCATCGACGGCATTGTCCGAGGCGAGGAGCCCTCGCACGTCCGGGTCAGCGCGGTCAGGTTCACGCCCTCGGCCCGCACCGCGTGGCACTCGCACGCCGTCGGGCAGACCCTGTACGTCACCGACGGCCGGGGCCTCGTGCAATCCCGCGGCGGCGAGGTCGCCGAGATCCGGGCCGGCGATATCATCCGCACCCCGGCGGACGAGTGGCACTGGCACGGCGCCGCGCCGGACCACTTCATGACCCATCTGTCCATCACCGAGGCCGTCCCCGGGGAATCCCGGCCGGAAGCGGACTGGGGCGAGCACGTCACCGACGACGAGTACCGCGGGCGGCGACCATGAAGACCCGTACGCTTGGTTCCAGCGGCCTGCAGGTCTCGGCGATCGGGCTCGGCTGCATGGGCATGAGCCAGAGCTACGGCCCGCCTCCCGGGGACCGGAGTGAGATGATCGCGCTGATCCGGGCGGCCGTCGAGCGCGGCGTCACGTTCTTCGACACCGCCGAGGTCTACGGCCCGTTCGTGAACGAGGAACTCGTCGGCGAGGCGCTGGCCCCGTTCCGCGGCGAGGTGGTGATCGCCACCAAGTTCGGCTTCCGGTACGGCGCAGACGGACGCCAGGCGGGCCTGTCCAGCCGGCCGGAGCACATCGGGCGGGTCGCCGACGCCTCGCTACGGCGGCTGCGGGTGGACGCGATCGACCTGTTCTACCAGCACCGGGTCGACCCGGAGGTGCCGATCGAGGACGTTGCCGGGGCAGTGCGGGAGCTGATCGCGGCCGGGAAGGTCAAGCACTTCGGCATGTCCGAGGCGTCCGCGCCAACCATCCGGCGGGCCCACGCGGTCCAGCCGGTCACCGCGATCCAGAGCGAATACTCGCTGTGGTGGCGCCGCCCGGAGGCCGAGGTCCTGCCGGCCGCCGAGGAGCTCGGCATCGGCTTCGTCCCCTACAGCCCGCTCGGCAAGGGCTTCCTGACCGGGCAGATCAGCCAGAGCACGGCCTTCGACGGCGCCGACATCCGCACCACCATCCCCCGGTTCAGCGCCGAGGCCAGGGCCGCGAACCAGGCACTGGTCGACCTGCTCCGCCGCGTCGCGACCCGGACAGGGGCCACGCCTGCCCGGGTTGCCCTGGCCTGGCTGCTGGCCCGGCAGCCGTGGATCGTGCCCATCCCCGGCACCCGCAGGCTGGACCGGCTGGAGGAGAACATCGGGGCGGCGGACATGGAGCTGACGTCGGGCGACCTGGCCGAGATCGAGGGCGTCGCTGCGACGATCGAGGTGCACGGTGCCCGTTACCCCGAGCACCTCGAGCGGCTGACCGGACGTTAAGGAGCAAGGGCTTCGGCCAGGAAGGCGCGGACGGCGGCGAACGAGCGCTCGTCGGCGAGGCGGTCGTAGGCCACGCCAGGCATCGCGCCGGGTACGGCGTGCTGGTGGGTGAATCCGTGCTGGGCCCGGCCATACATGACGAGCTGCCAGTCGGCCCCGGCGTGGTTCATCTCTGCGGCGAACGCGGCCACGTCGGCCGGCGGGACGTGCGGATCGGCGGCGCCGTGACAGGCGAGGATCCGGGCCGTCACGGCCCCGGGCTGCGCGGGCGCACCGGTGACCAGGCTGCCGTGGATACTCACCACCGCGGCCAGATTCGTGCCCGCCCGGGCCAGCGCCAGCGCGGCCATCCCGCCGAAGCAGAAGCCGACAGCGGCCGCGAGTCCGGCCACGTCCGGGCAGCCGGCCAGCGCGGCCAAGCCGGCCTGGCCGCGGCGGACGAGCCGGTCCTGGTCATCGCGCAGGGCGAGCAGGCACGCCATCACCCGCTCCCGGTCCCCCGCAATCCCGTCGCCGAACATGTCGCAGGCCAGCACGGCGTAGCCGAGGGCGGCATAACGGCACGCCTGTTCGCGCGCGTGCGCGTCGAGGCCGGCCCCGCCGTGGATGAGAAGGATTCCCGGCCGCGGTCCTTCCTGTGCCTCATTCCAGCAGAACAGGCCGGTCAGCGGGGTATCGAGGTCCCGGTAGGAAAGATCATGGGTGGCGATATTCACGTTCCGGAGAATACCATTCAACATTTAGCATAATAGCACAACAGGATTAATTTAGAAAGCGCTAACGAATTGCGATTCCGTCTCGAAATGCGCTAATCGAGCCTATTGGACAGCCCAAAGGGTTGTCGGGCACCCGGAAAACCGGACCCAGGCCCCGCCCGCACCATCAGCATCACGCTCCGGGTGCGACGGACGAACTGGAACGCCATGAAACCCCGGATCCAGTGCGTTCCACCGCAGTGAATGCCCGGTTCCAGTGCGTCCGCGGGACCGCTAGTGCGAGGCGGGCGGGGCTGGTGGGGGCAGGCGTGCTGGTGGAAGGCGGGCGTGCTGGTGGGAGGCGGGCGTCTTGGTGGGAGGCGGGCGGGGCTGGTGGGAGGCGGGCGGGGCTTGGTGGAAGGCGGGCGGGCTGGTGGGAGGCGGGCGGGCTGGTGGGAGGTGCCGCGCCAGGGCTCGGGACGGCGCGGGGCGGCGGCGGGGCTCGAACCCGGCCCGTTCGGTATGAAAGGATTTTTAATTCCGAACGATGCGGGGGGTTGCCCGTGCTGGATGTGCTGACGTTCGTCCTGGCCGCCGTGGCCGTCATCGTCGCGCTCCAGTACCTGGCCGACCGGACCGGCTTGCCGGCCGCCGCGCTGCTTACCGTGGCCGGCCTGGTCTACGGCGTGCTGCCGGGGCCGAACGTCACCCTCGACCCGCACGTGATCTTGACCTTCGTCATCCCGCCGCTGATCTACAGCGCGGCGCTGAACTCCTCGCTGCTGGCGATCAGGGAGAACATGCGCACCGTGATCAGCCTGTCCATCGGGCTGGTGCTGGCCACCGCGGTGGTCACCGGGATCGGGATGGACCTGTTCGTGCCCGGGGTGGGCCTGGCCGCCGGCATCGCGCTGGGCGCCGCCCTGTCCCCCACCGACCCGGTGGCCGCGCTGGCCGTCGGCGGCCGGGCCGGGCTGCCGCCCAAGCTGATCACGATCATCGAGGGCGAGGGCCTGCTCAACGACGCCACCGCGCTGACCACGCTGACCGTGGCCGTCACCGCGGCGACCAGCGGCGGCTTCTCGTTCGGGGGCGCCGTCCTGCACTTCCTGCTCGCCGCCGCCGGCGGCCTGCTGTGCGGCGTCGCCGTGGCCATCATCGTGCGCCTGGCCAGGTCCGCCGTCCGCGACCCGCTGCTGGTCAACGGCATCTCCCTGGCCACCCCGTTCGCCGCCTACCTGGTCGGCGAGGAACTGCACGTGTCCGGCGTCCTCGCGGTCGCGGTGGCCGGCCTGATGATCGGCCACGAGACGCCCCGCTTCACCTCCGGCGCCAGCCGGCTGCAGGCCACCGCGGTCTGGCACCTCGCCGACTTCCTGCTCCAGGGCTTCGTCTTCCTGCTGGTCGGCCAGCAGATCGCGCCGGTCATCCGCGGCCTGAAGGCGTACCCCACCAGCACGATCGTCGCCGCGGTGGGCGTCAGCCTCGGCGTCGTGCTGCTGCTGCGCCCGCTGTGGCTGGCGCTCACCCAGTCGCTGCCCCGCATGCTGCGCGCGCGCATGGGCCGGGCCGTCCGGGACGACCAGTACCTGTCCGGCCGGGAAATCGGTGTGCTCAGCTGGGCCGGCACGCGGGGCGTCATCAGCCTGGCGGCGATCTTCACGCTGCCGCTGACGATCGACGGCGGCCACCCCTTCCCCGGCCGTGACCTGCTGCTGTTCTGCACCTACCTGGTCGTCGTGGTCACCCTGGTCGGGCAGGGGCTCACGTTCGCGCCGATCGCCCATGCGCTGGGGGTGCACGCCGACCCGGCCGACGCCGCCCTGGTGCGCACCCAGGCTCGCGCCGCGTCGGTCCAGGCGGGCCTGGCCCGGCTGGACCAGATCGCCGTGGACGACCCCGTGCCCGTGCCGGTGCTGTCCGCGCTGCGGGCCAGCCTGGACGGCAAGGCCAGGCGGTACCGTCAGGTGCTGGACCGGCTAGAGACCGCCGAAGATCCGGCGCCTGCCACACTTGGCAGCTCGGATTACGAGGCCGCGCTGCAGGCCCGGCGGGCGGTCATCGACGCCCAGCGGGAGGAACTGCTCCGCTGGCGGGACGCCGGCCACCTGCCCGACGCCAGCCTGCGCATCCTGGAGGGCGAGCTCGATCACGAGGAGCGGACGCTGCCGCCGCACGACGCCCACTGACGTTGCTAGCTGAGACCGCAGGGTCCCGTCCTCGGGGTAAAGGCACGCCGGGACCCTGCGGTCCCGTACCGGGTGTGTGCCCGGGGCCGCGGTCCCCTAAGGGTGTTGGGAGCACGAGGGGAACGGCCAATCGCCCCTACTGCCCCCGCAGCGTGCAGTCAAACCTGCCGTCACGGGTTTCACGGGGTTCCGGGATGGCTACACGTCGGGTATGGACCGCGCCCTGGCCGCCCGCGAGTACGCGGGCCATCTCACCGACGCCGACCTGAGGCTGCTGGCTCCGCCTGACCGCGGGGACGGCGCGTGGCTGCGCGGCGACCCGGCGGCGCTGCTGCGGTTGCTGGAGGATCCGGCCACGTTCGGCACGGTCCTGGGCGAGGGCACGCAGGGATGGGCGGTCCAGGCCTCCCCGTTCCTGATCTTCGCCCTGCTGGTGCAGCGGGCCATGACCGAGCTGGCCTCGGCCGCCCACGTGCCGGAGCGCACCGGGCCGCGCCAGCGGGTGCCGCTGTTCGACGCGCCCGCGCTGCGCGACTTCCTCGCCGACACGGCGCGGCGGCTGTTCCTGGCCGAGCTGCTGGCCTCCTTCACCCGGGTGGCCAGCGGCCGGTACCGGGTCCGGGTGGCGGGCCGGGCCAGGACCCGGCGGTTCAGCGAGCTCGACCCGGTGCGGCTCGCGGGCCTGCTGGACGCCGTACCAGAGGCCGAACGGCCCGGGGTGTACCGCAGGCTCGGCGACGTCTCGCTGTTCCTGACCGGGGTGTTTCCCGATTACGTGACGTCCCGCGCGTTCGGCCCTGTGGACGCGGGGCGGCTGCTGCG
>DAIOWL010000464.1:0-5842 GCA_036758545.1 Streptosporangiaceae bacterium
GCCACCAGCAGGCTGCGCCCGGGGCGCCCGCCGAGCGAGCCGAGCAGCGCGAAGATGCCGTCCGGGGTCAGGCTGTGCGCGTCGATGACCGGGCCTGCCGCCGGGTCGGGCTCGGGCACCTCGACCTCGATCACGGTCACCGTGCCCGGGGCCTCGCCCCGCTGCGCCGCGTCCACCAGGACGAACAGCTCGCACCCGTCGAGCAGGTCGTAGGCCAGGTGCACGCCGCGGATGCCGAAGTCCTTGATCTGCACACCCTCCGGCACTGGCCGTCCGGACAGCAGCTTGATCACCTCGACGCCGAACGCGTCGTCGCGCAGGAACACGTTGCCCACGCCCGCCACCAGCGTCCGCCCGCTCACTGTGCCGTTCACTGGGCTTCCCTGTCCTCGTGCGGCTCGACCTCGTCCGGCATGAAGTACAGGAAGCGCCCGTGCGCGATGCGTATGTCCTCGTCCGGCTGGCCGGCCAGCGACACGGCCAGGTACGGATTGTCCTCGACGTCGTGCAGCACCGCCTGGACCTCGGCGATCCGGCCGATCAGGAACATGTCCTGCGCGTCGGCGCGGCGCGCGCCCGGCCGCAGCCGGACCAGGCTGCCGCGGGCGACCGGCTGCCCGCCGATGATCACGCTGTCGGTGTCCGGCGACACCGAGGCGTCCGCGTCAGGGTCCCACCAGGGCGCTGACCCTTCGATCTCCCCGGCCTCGGTCAGCACCGGCGGCTCGGCCGCCGGCCGCGGCGACCCGCCCGGCAACCGCAGCGTCCCGTGCAGGCGCGCCAGGACCTGCGGGTCCATCGAGTCGACCCGGTCCAGCAGCGCGGCCGCCCGCGGGTCGGTGGCCCGGGCCTCGGCCTTCTCGTCGTCGGACAGCGCCATCGTGCGCAGCGTCAGGATCTCGTCGATCTCGGTGCCGTCGTAGAGCTCGCCCGGGCTTTCCGCGGCGAGTTCGGGATGGTCGTACAGGATGATGGGGGAGGACAGCATGACCTGGTCGTCCGGGTCGGCGAGCACCGGCCAGCCGCCCTCGTTGCGGCATCCGGCCACGGCCGGAGCGGCCCACTCCGGCGGGTCGGTCATCGAGAGGAACTTCCCGCCGTCCACGGTGATGATGGTGTGCGCCGCGACCAGCGCCGTCGGCAGCGCATCCTCCCGGCGCTGGGGCACGGAGCCAAGGCCCGTTCGGTTCTCAATCTTGACCTGGAGCTGCAGGGCGCGCCACGGGCCGGGGACCTCGGCCGCCCGCACCGTGATGGCGCCGGCCAGCGGCTCGCGGCGGCGCACGACGTCCTCGTCGCGGTCCTCGCCGCCCTCGACGGTGAACTCCCGCGTGGCCCCGTCGCCGAACAGCGCGGCGGCGTCCGCGGCCGCCTCGACCTCGCGCTCCACCGCCTCGTCCCACGTGTCGCCGCCGGAGGTCCGCCGCTGGACCTGGAGGAACCGCAGCAGGACCCGGACGGACGGCTGCCCGCCGTGCTCCAGCACGCACTCGGCCCGGGTGAAGCTGGTCTCCGACGGGTCGGCGGCCGCGTACCCGGGCGCCATCACCACCCCGAACTGCCAGCGGCTCTGGTTCTTCTGCGCCGAGGCCCGGTAGGGGTACAGGATGTAGCCCTCATACAGGACCGCGTCCGCGATTTTCCGAACGGGGTCGAGGTTCACCGCTGCGTCACCCCCGTCTCGCCCTCCTGATCGGGCGCGGTCTCGGGCTCACTGCCTCTCGCTGCGGCCAAGAGCTCGGTCAGGGTGGCGTCCCAGGTGGGCAGCGCGTTCCGCGCCTTGTACTGCGACAGCGCGTCCAGCGTTTCCCGGCTGCAGCGCAGCCAGGCGCTGCCGGGAAAGTGGGCGTCGACGAGCCCGCGCCAGACGGAGACCGGCATCCGGTAGGAGGCTTCGGCGCTCCACGGCACCAGCTCGACCGAGTAGCCCTGCTCGGTGGCCACGAACACGGTCCCGCTGAACAGCATCAGCAGCGGGATCGTGCCGTCGTCCAGGCCCTGCAGGTAGCGGGCCGAAGCCACCTCCAGGTCATACGTGACCGGCACCGTGAGCTCGACCTCGGTCACGGCGGTGAACGCCGGGACCATCGCGGTCACCGTGGCCAGCTGGATCGGCTTGACCGTGTCGGCCCAGCGTGACGTGTCTCCGAACAGGTCGTGCAGCCGCTCCGCCTCCGACGCCGTGTACCGGCGGCGGTGCGGCTCGATCCGGATCTGGCAGCGCAGCGCGATCGCGTGGATCCGCACCCCGGAGCGTTCGGTGATGGTGAGCTGGAAGGACAGGGTCGGCGTGGCGGCAAACCGGTCCGCGGTCGCGCCGGTACACCCGAAGATCAGGTCGGCCACGTTAGCGCCCCCGCTCAAGGACGACCGCCCGGTGCCGCAGCCCGGCCAGGAACTTATCCAGCGCCTCGCGGGCCTCGGCCCCGCCGTCGAACCCTTGCCAGTACATCCGGAGCTCGCCGACCAGCGAGTAGCACATGTCGATCGGGATCAGGAAGACCTCGTCCTTGTTCACGAAGATGGCCTCGGTGTCCGGCGTCAGCTCGCCGAGCAGCGGGTACGCGGCGGCGAGCCGGTCCCAGGCTTCCAGGTCGAGCTCGCACTCGGTCACCCCGCCCGGGCTCGGGTAGCCCGCCACCACCCGGCCCAGGGCCGAGTTGAAGAAGAAGAACGCCATCGCGACCGGGATCTGCAGCTCGTTCCAGTCGGTGCCGGCCAGCGGCCGGGCCGGGTCGTGGCAGATCCGCTCGGGCACCGCCTTGTACCGGCCCCCGGCCGCGCCCTCGTGGGTGAACAGCAGGTAGCACGCCCGGCAGGCGCAGGCGATCGAGCGCTTGTCCATGTCGACCAGGTGCCCGTGCCAGCCGTCCAGGATCGTCTGGCACATCTCGCACCGTTCGGTGCCCGGCGGGTCATCCTGGCGCTGGCTGCCTAGCTGCACCGGCAGCCCGTCCAGCGCCTGCGGGCCGGACCGCCCTACGCCGGCCTCACGTGCACCAAGCGCCTCCTGCACGCCAGGCGACGCCTGCGTACCGGGCGCCGGGGCCCTTGAAGTCCCGGACGGCCGTTTGACGAAACGGCGCAGCCCGGTGGCTCCAAGGGACCCGGCGGTTCCCGGTCCGCCCCCTCCTGGCCCGAAGCCCTCGGGGGGATTCTCCGTCACCGCGCCCCCTCGAAGGGGCGCCTGGTGATCTGCAGCAGCGTCGGTTCGGCGGGCGGCTGGGCCATCTCGATGGCGACCCCCGCTGCTTCGGGTGCCGCCCCGGCCACGGCCTTTTCGATCAGGTCCCGGACCGTGTCCGCCGAGCAGCCGCTCTGCTCCAGGCGCAGCCGGAGCACGCCCGCCTCGTCGAGGCCCAGGTACTCGACGTTGCCCGCGTGCGAGCCGAGCTGGGGCAGCACCTCCTCGACGGCCCGCCGGACCCGGGTGCTGGTGTCGAGCGGGTGCAGGTCGTGCACCAGCAGCAGGCTCTCCACCAGCGGGTCCGCGACCAGCTTGTCCATGAGCTCAGGTTCTTCCTCGCCGACGATCTCGGTGATCCTGGCCAGCCCGGCGCCGTACAGCTCCACCAGGCAGCCCACTAGTTCCTCCGCGGTGGCCGCGACCTGCGGTCCGGCCTGTGATCGCAGCTCGGCGAGCAGCGCCTCGACCCGCTCGCCCGCCGCCCGGGCATCATCGCCTGCGGCCATCGGCCCTCCCTGTAGTCGGGTGTGGTTTCCCGCTCGCCTCCGGGACGCGGTCACCGCGCTCCGGAGGCGAGCCGGGCGCTACATGGCGAGGGTGACTCCCGTCGGCGAGTGCGCCGTCTTGAGCACCTTGCCACCGCCCAGGTACATGTGTACCCCGCACGGCAGGCACGGGTCGAAGCTGCGCACGGCGCGCATGATGTCGATGCCCTTGAAGTTCTCCTTGGAGTTCTCCTCGAAGATCGGCGTGTTCTGCACCGCGTCCTCGTACGGTCCTGGCGTCCCGTAGACGTCGCGGACGCTGCCGTTCCACGGCGTGGGCGGGTACGGGTGGTAGTTCGCGATCTTGCCGTCCCTGATCACCATGTGGTGCGACAGCACGCCGCGCACCGCCTCGGTGAAGCCGCAGCTGAACGCGTCCTGGGGCACGTTGAACGATTCCCAGGTCTTGGTCCGCCCGGCCCGGATCTCGGCCAGCGCCTGCTCGACGAAGTACAGCGCCACCCCGGCGGAGTAGGCCTGGAAGTAGGTCCGGGCCCGGTCCCGCTCGATCGCGTTGGACAGCGGCTTGCCTTCCTTGTCCACCGGGATCTTCCACTCGAAGGTGGTCTCCGGACGGGACATGGTCCGCGGCAGGTTGATCTTCACGCTGTGCCCGGTGGACTGGACGTAGCCGCAGTCGACCAGGCCGGCCAGCGCGGTCGCCCACAGCCGGGCGATCGGGCCGCCGCCGGTGTCGAGCGGCAGGTAGTCCTTGCCGTCGAACCAGCGCGGGGACATGGTCCAGCTGTACGCGTTGTCGAAGTCGCGCTTTTGCGGCCTGGGGATCGTGTGCTGGTTCCACGGGTGCCGCCGGTCGACCGGGTTGCCCAGCTCGTCGCGGGTGACGAACATCTCCTTGTCTTCCCAGTCCTCGTAGTACGAGTGACCGAGCAGGATCCTGATGCCCAGGTTGATGTCGACCAGGCTGGTCGTGACCAGCTTGCCGTCCACCACCACGCCGGGGGTGACGAACATCTTGCGGCCCCAGTCGGCCATGTTCCGGTAGGTGAAGTCGCAGTACTCGGGGTTGTTCAGGCTGCCCCAGCAGCCGAGCAGCACCCGCCGCCTGCCGACTTCCTCGTAACCGGGCAGCGCCTCGTAGAAGAAGTCGAACAGGTCGTCGTGCATCGGCACGACCCGCTTCATGAACTCCACGTAGCGCATCAGCCGGGTCAGGTAGTCGGTGAACAGCTGCACCGTCGCGACCGTGCCCACGCCACCGGGGTACAGCGTGGACGGGTGCACGTGCCTGCCCTCCATCAGGCAGAACATCTCCCGGGTGGACCGGCTGACCTGCAGCGCCTCGCGGTAGAACTCGCCCTCGAGCGGGTTCAGCGAGCGCATGATGTCGCCGATGGTGCGGTAGCCGTGGTCGGCCGCGTGCGGCGCCTCGGTGGCGTTGGCCTGCTCCAGCACGCCGGGGTTGGTCTCGGCCACCATCCTCTCGCAGAAGTCCACCCCGACCAGGTTCTCCTGGAAGATGTTGTGGTCGAACATGTACTCCGCGGCCTCGCCCAGGTTGATGATCCACTCGCCCAGGTGCGGCGGGCGGACCCCGTAGGCCATGTTCTGGTTGTAGACCGAGCAGGTGGCGTGGTTGTCGCCGCAGATCCCGCAGATCCGGCTGGTGATGAAGTGGGCGTCGCGCGGGTCCTTGCCCTTCATGAAGATGCTGTAGCCGCGGAAGATCGACGAGGTGCTGTGGCACTCCGCGACCCGCTTGGCCTTGAAGTCGATCTTGGTGTAGATGCCTAGGCTCCCGACGATCCTGGTGATGGGATCCCAGGTCATCTCGGTGAGCTCGGGCGCTGCCTCGGTTGTCATCGCGTCACCACGTCTTCTGGTAGCCGGTGCGGAGTTCGGAGCCCTTCACGCGCCACTTCGGTTCCTTGTCCGCGGTCTTGGCGGTGAAACTGCGCAGGCTGCGGATGACCGTGCCCTACATGCCGCTCGCGGTCGTCGACACGGTCGCGCCCGGCGGCTTGTCCATGAACGGCATGAACTTGTCCGGGAAGCCGGGCATCGTGCAGGCGATGCAGATGCCGCCCACGTTGGGGCAGCCGCCCACGCCGTTGATCCAGCCGCGCTTGGGCACGTTGCACTTGACCAC
>DAIOWL010000465.1:0-5841 GCA_036758545.1 Streptosporangiaceae bacterium
GGCGGGGCCGCCCGCGGGCGGGGACATCACGGGATAGCCGCGCTCGGCCAGCGGCATGCCCTCGTCCAGGACCTTATGCAGCGCGGCCTCGGCGCGGGTGGCGACGTGCTCGGGCCACACCGCGGAGGGCCGCAGGCCGGCCCAGGCCGACGGGTCGGGGTGGGGGTCTGACGGTGCGGAAGGATCCTTCCCGGAGCGCTCGGACAGGCGCGTCAGGGCAGCATTCACCCAGCGGAAACGCAGGTCGGACCCAAACAGGGCAAGACCGACCGGCGCCTCCAGCATCAGCATGTCCACCAGGGCGGCATCCGAGGCGTCCTGCTGTCCTGGCACAGAGGTATCCATGCTCACGACGTACGCCTGCCTGCCGCGCCGGGGGCTGCCATGGGCGGCTCCTTCCCCGGGATCATCGTTCCCGCTGCCAACCAATTAAGCGTGCCACAGTCCGGCAGTTAGTGCGGCCAGGTGTAAGGATTCGCGGACAGCGAACGCTGTTACAGGTGCACGTCGCGCCCGCCGGAACCGCGCCGGCGTGGCGCACGCGGTCTATGGGGCGGAATTACAGCGGGCATGACAACGTAGCATAGCGTCCGCATGTCCAGATCTGAGAGGCTATCAGGGTGAGCCCGCAGAGCCGACGAAGCCAGCCAGGAGGTCAGCCCCCCGGCGGATCAGGGAGCGGCCGGCGGCGGGGCGCAGCTCCGCCGCCCAACGCGCTCTTCGCCGAGCTGCTCCGCGCGGCGCGCGAGCTGCTGGCCGTGCGCAGCCCGCTCGACGCGGAACTCATGGTCAGCGAGCTGCTCGGCACCTGGTGGGGGCAGCGCGGCGGGGGTCGCCGCGCCGCCACGGTCGAGCAGCTGGTGGGCGAGGGCCTGGTGGACTACGCGGGCGAGCAGCGCAGCCCGGCGGCGCTGGCGCTGCTGTCCGGCATCGCCTGCCTGGGCACGTCCCGGCAGGCGGCCAAGGCCGAACGGGCGGCGCTGCAGCTGATCGAGGACGGCGTGCCGCGCCCCGGCTGGGCCCAGCACCTGGGTGCGGTGACCCCGGCCGAGTGTTACGTCAACCCGGACGACCTCGGCGACACCGACGAGGTCATCTGCGTGTTCAGCTACGCCGGGGAGGAGCCGCACGCGCTGGTCAGCGTGGTGGACTACAACGCCGACGGGATGATCAAGGACGGCTGGGTGACCTCCCGGGTCAGCAAGCTGCTTGACCACTGCCGGGAGATAAGCAGCCAGCGCGGGGGCAAAGGGTCCGAAGCCAGGCACGCGTTCCGCCAGATCGACGCGGGCCAGGCGCGGCACATGCTGGAGACGGCGCTGACCATGACCGACTCGGTGGCCGACCCGTCGGTCAGCGAGTCGTTCGCGTCCTACCACGCGTTCATCCGGGCCAGGATCAGGGCGCTGCCGCCGTACCGCGGCCGCTCGCTGTCGGCCACCGGGGAGCGGCGGCACGCCTGGAGCAGGGACCGCCGGGCCATGCTCGCCGCCGAGTTCCTCGCCTCCGACGAGGCCGAGGACCTGTCCGACCGCGGTTCGGCCAGCCACTGCGCCGACCGGATCATCGACTACGGGTGCGACAAGGACTTCGGGCGGCCGCTGCGGATGAGCCCCACCAAGGTGGAGACGTTCCTGCTCGGCTGGCTGCCGCGCAAGGTCATGCTGTCGTTCGCCGAGCAGGACGCGATGCCGCACGTGCTGGGCGCGTGGGTGCGCTGGGCGGGCCGGCGCCGCGACCTGCCCGAGGCGGCGATCACCGAATCGCTCGAGGCCGTGTTCAACTCGATGGGCGCCTTCGCCCAGGCGTACCGGGATCCGGCCGAGTTCGGCCTGGACTACGCGCTGGTCCGGCGGCTGCTGCCGGACGCCGACCTGGAGGCGCTGCCCAGGCGAGCGTTCGCGTTCCCGGTCCTGGAGGGCTGGCACTCCGGCAGCGACCTGTCCATCCTGGACCCGGCGGACCCGAACGACCGGCGTGCGCTGCTCGCCGCCGACCACGCCACTCCCGCCCCCGGCGGGGTGGGCCGGCACATCGAGCGGCACATGGGGGTGGCCGACCGGCTCTGGCGCGGCGACCCGCCCGAGCTGTGGGAGGCCGCGCAGCGGCTGCTCGACGCGGGCCAGGACCGGCACCTGGTGCTGCACGCGCTGATGGCCGTGCTCGACCACACCAGCGGCGACGAGGCGTCGCTGATCGCCGTGCTCCGCGAGCTAGAAGCGGACGAGCCCTAGGCGCGGGCGGGAAACCTAGCCCGTTCGGCCGTATCCGCCGCCCCCGGGCGTCTCGATGACGAACACGTCGCCAGCCTGCACGGGTACCGAGTCGCAGCCGTCCATCGGCGTCACCCGGCCGTCCGGGTGCTCGATCCAGTGCCGGCCCAGGCGCCCCGGCTCGCCGCCGGCCAGGCCGAAGGCCGGGACGCGGCGGTGGCCAGTCAATGTGGTGACGGTCATCGGCTCGCCGAAGCGGAGCCTGCGGACCCCGCCGTGGCCACCGCGCCAGCGGCCAGCCCCGCCACTGCCCGGCCTGATCCGGTACGACTCGAGCAGCACCGGGTAGCGCCACTCCAGCACCTCGGGGTCGGTGAGCCTCGAGTTCGTCATCTTGGTCTGCACCACGTCGGTGCCGTCGAAGCCGTCGCCCGCGCCTGACCCGCTGGCCACCGTCTCGTAGTACTGGTACCTGTCGTTGCCGAACGTCACGTTGTTCATCGTCCCTGACCCCTCGGCCATCACGCCGAGGGCGGCGTAGAGCGCCCCGGTGACGACCTGGGAGGTCTCCACGTTGCCCGCCGCCACCGCGGCCGGGTAGCCCGGGGAGAGCATCGTGCCCGGCGGGATGATCACGTGCAGCGGCTGCAGGCAGCCCGAGTTGAGCGGGATGTCGTCGTCGACCAGGGTGCGGAACACGTAGAGCACGGCCGCCATGGCCACGCTTGAAGGAGCGTTAAAGTTACCAGGCAGCTGCGGCGAGGTCCCGGTGAAGTCGATCTCGGCGGTCCGGTCCTCGCGGTTGACCCGGACCGCCACCCGGACCACCGCGCCGTTGTCGAGTTCGTAGCCGAACTCGCCGTCGTGCAGCGCGGTGATCACCCGCCGCACCGACTCGGCCGCGTTCTCCTGCACGTGGCCCATGTAGGCGTGCACCACGTCCAGGCCGAAGTGCTGCACCATCTTGTGCAGCTCGGCGATGCCCTTCTCGTTGGCCGCGATCTGGGCGCGCAGGTCGGCTACGTTCGTGTCTGGGTCGCGAGACGGGTACATGGCCGTCTTCAGCAGCTCGGTGGTCTCGGCTTCGCGGAGCCGCCGGTCCTGGACCAGCAGCCAGTTGTCGATCAGCACCCCCTCCTCCTCGACCCGGGTGCTGGCGGCCGGCATGGACCCCGGCGACACGCCGCCGATCTCGGCGTGGTGGCCGCGGCTGGCCACGTAGAACCAGATGTCGTCGCCTTCGGGCGCGAACACCGGGGTGACGACCGTGATGTCGGGCAGGTGGGTGCCGCCGTGGTAGGGGTCGTTGAGGACGTAGACGTCGCCGCGGCGGATCCGGCCGGCGTTGCGCTTGATCACCATCTTGATGGACTCGCCCATGGAGCCGAGGTGCACCGGCATGTGCGGGGCGTTGGCGATCAGCCCGCCGTCGGCGTCGAAGACCGCGCAGGAGAAGTCGAGCCGCTCCTTGATGTTGACCGAGTGCGCGGTGGCCTGCAGGCGCACGCCCATCTGTTCGGCCACCGACATGAACAGGTTGTTGAAGATCTCCAGCATCACCGGGTCGGCGGTCGTGCCGACGTCCGCGCGGTCCGGCCGCGCGGCCACGCGGGACAGCAGCAGGTCACCGCGGCCGGTCACCACGGCCTGCCAGCCCGGCTCGACCACGGTGGTGGCCAGTTCCTCGGTGATGATGGCCGGGCCGTCCACGGCGTGCCCGGGCCGGAGCCGGGCCCGCTCGTACAGGCCCACCTCGGCCCACGACCCGCCGGTGAACATGGGGACACGGGTGCGGCTCTCCGGGTCGGATGATTCCGAACGGGCCGGGTCATCCGTGTCCTCGTAGCGATGCTGTGCCCCGGTGACCTCGACGGACACCGCCTCCACGATGACCGGCTTGTCGGGCATCAGGAAGGAGAAGCGGCGGGAGTACTCGGATTCGAACGCGGCCGTCATGTCCGCCAGCGAGCCGACACCGACGATGACCGCGGTGTCGGTGCCCTGGTAGCGCAGGTGCGCCCGGTGCGCGGCGGTGATCCGCTCCGGCGGCACGCCCTCGGCGGCCACCTCGGCGCGGGCGTCCCGCTCGAGCGGGTCCAGGGTCCCATGCAGGGTCTCGAGGCCCTCGGGGGTCAGCGGCGCCTCGACGGCCTGCTCGCGCATGGCGATGATGTCGGCCAGCCCGATCCCGTACGCGGACAGCACGCCGGCCAGCGGGTGAATGAGCACCTGGGTCATGCCCAGCGCGTCGGCCACCGCGCAGGCGTGCTGCCCGCCCGCGCCGCCGAACACGTTCAGCACGTACTCGGTCACGTCGTAGCCGCGCTGCACCGAGATCTTCTTGATCGCGTTGGCCATGTTCGCCACGGCGATCTCGGTGAAGCCGGCCGCGACCTCCTCCGGGCCCCGGGTGTCGCCGGTATCCGCGGTGATCTGATTACTCAGTTCGGTAAATTTCGCTTTCGTAATATCCGCGTCCAGGGGCTGGTCGCCCTGCTCGCCGAAGACCCGCGGGAAGTGGTCCGGCTGGATGCGGCCGAGCAGCACGTTGGCGTCGGTGACGGTGAGCGGGCCGCCGCGCCGGTAGCAGGCCGGGCCGGGGTCGGCGCCGGCCGAGTCGGGCCCGGCCCGGTACCGGCTGCCGTCGAAGTGCAGGATGGAGCCGCCGCCCGCGGCCACGGTGTGGATGGACAGCATCGGGGCGCGCATCCGCACGCCGGCGACCTGCGTCTCGTACTCGCGCTCGAACTCGCCGGCGAAGTGCGACACGTCGGTGGAGGTGCCGCCCATGTCGAAGCCGATGGTCTTGGTGAAGCCCGCGTCCGCGGCGGTGCGGGCCATGCCGACGATCCCGCCGGCCGGGCCGGACACGATCGAGTCCTTGCCGCGGAAGCCCGCCGCGTCGGTCAGGCCGCCGTTGGACTGCATGAACAGCAGCCTGACGTCCTTCAGCTCGGCCGCGACCTCGGTCACGTAGCGCTGCAGGATGGGCGACAGGTAGGCGTCCACCACCGTGGTGTCGCCCCGGGAGACCAGCTTCATCAGCGGGCTGGTCCGGTGCGACTCCGACACCTGGGTGAAGCCGGCCGCGCGGGCGAGGTCGCCGATCCGCGCCTCGTGCTCCGGGTAGCGGTAGCCGTGCATGCAGACCACGGCGGCGGCCCGGTACCCGTCCCGGCGGGCGCGGGCGAGCTCGTCGGCCAGGGCGTCCTCGTCCAGCGGGGTGAGGACCTCGCCGTCGGCGGTTACCCGCTCGTCCGCCTCGATGACGCGGTCGTAGAGGACCTCGGGGAGCAGGATGCGGCGGTCGAAGATGCGCGGCCGGTTCTGGTAGGCGATGCGCAGTGCGTCGCCGAAGCCCCGGGTGATGATCAGGACGGTGGGCTCGCCCTTCCGCTCCAGCAGGGCGTTGGTGGCGACGGTGGTGCCGAGCCGGACCGAGCCGATCTGGCTGGCCGGGACGTCCTGACCAGGCTTGAGGCCGAGCAGCTGCCTGATGCCGGCCACCGCGGCGTCGGAATAAGCAGCCGGGTTGTCCGAGAGCAGCTTGCGGGCCACCAGGCGTCCGTCCGGGCGGCGGGCGACGATGTCGGTGAACGTGCCACCCCGGTCGATCCAGAATTCCCAG
>DAIOWL010000466.1:0-5821 GCA_036758545.1 Streptosporangiaceae bacterium
ACGACGGTGGCGGGGATGCGCTTGAGGTGGCCGTCCAGCTTGCCGACGTCGACGGCGGTACCGATCTCGGAGTACTCCACGGCCATCCGGCACAGCGCGATGTTGGTGCGCAGGATCGGCGATCGCGTGCCGCTGGTGATCACGCCGACCTGCGATCGGCCGGCGTGCACGCAGTCACCGTGCGCGGCGGGCTCGTTGCCCTCGAGCTCGAGCCCGACCAGGACCCGCTGCGGGGCGGCCTTGCGCCGCAGCAGCGCGTCCCGGCCGCTGAAGTCGTCCTCCTTGGTCTTCAGCGGGACGGTGAACCCGATGCCGGCCTCGAACGGGTCGACCTGGTCACAGAACTCGTAGCCGGCGAAGATCAGGCCGGATTCGATCCGCAGGATGTCCAGGGCATCGAGGCCGAGGGGGGTCAGCCCGTGCGGCGTGCCCGCCTCCCAGACCACGTCCCAGAGCGCCGGCGCGTCGTCGGGGTGGCACCAGAGCTCGTAGCCGAGCTCGCCGGTGTAACCGGTCCTGGAGATGATCAGCGGCAGGCCCTCGGGTCCCCCGATCCGCCCGATCGCGAACCTGAACCAGCCGAGGCTGCCGAACTCCGGCTGGGTCGGCGGCGTCCATATCAGCTCCCGGAGCAGGTCACGCGACTTCGGGCCCTGGACGGCGATGTTGTGCAGGTGGTCGGTGGAGTGCTTGATCCAGACCCGGTCCAGGTTCAGCCGCGTGGCGAGCTGGCGCAGCCAGGTCCCGTCGTACTCGTCGCCGCCGACGAAGCGGAAGGTGTCGGGGCCGAGCCGGAACACGGTCGCGTCGTCGAGCATCCCGCCGGTCTCGTTGCAGACCGCGGTGTACACGACCTGGCCGGTGGCGAGCTTGCGGATGTTGCGGGTGACGGCCGCCTGCAGCAGCGCCTCGGCGTCGGGGCCCACCACCTCGAACTTGCGCAGCGGGGAGAGGTCCATCACCACCGCGCCCTCGCGGCACGCCCAGTACTCGTCGATCGCGCCGTGGCCGTCGAAGCTGGTGGGCAGCCAGTAGCCGCGGTACTCGGTCAGCTGCCTGGTCAGCCTGGACCAGCGCGGCTGGAACGCCGTTTCCCTCGTGAGCTTGGGCTCGCTGTCCGGGGTGACGCGATGCGCGATCGCCATCGAGAACCTCCGCTCGGCGGGGTACACGCGGACGTGGATGTCGGTCGGATTCCAGGCGTTAGCCGGATCAATGTCATCGGGGCAGGCCGAGGAGGCGCACACCAGGTCGGTCATGGCCCGCAGCAGGACATAGTCCCCCGGCTGGGACCAGGGCTCGTCAAACAGCAGCTGGTTCGCCTCGCCGAAGGAGGTGTTGTAGAAGAAGTTGAGGGCCGGCCAGCCGCGCCGGGCCGCGATGCCGTACGGCGCGAGCTGCGCGTTGAAGTTGTCGGTGCAGTTCAGGTGGCCCGGGTAGCCCATGTCCTCGTAGTACTTGGCGTTGCAGGCCAGCGCGAACGTGTCGTGCCGGCCGACGGTGTCCCGCACCACCTCCACCAGCGGACGCATGTCCTGGTCGAAGAACTTGCCGAACAATCCCGGCTGCGGGTAGGCGTTCCCGGTCAGGTTGCGGGTCGTGGTGGCGTCCAGGCCGCGTTCGGTTCCGCCGGCCAGCTGCCGGGCGCAGAACGCGAGGAAGTCGGAGCACTGACGGCCCTCGACGTCGATCACCTGGATGTACTGGCCGGCCTTGACCTCGTAGGACCGTGCCGTAGCGGTGTCCACCCGCAGGTCGAGCAGCGGATCGGCCAGCGGCGGCGGCAGCGGCCGCTGCTCCGGCCGTCGCGGGCTGACCCGCCGGACCTCCAGCACCAGGTCCGAGGGCGGGTTGTCCGCGGCCACGGACATCGGCCCGCCGGGCGCCGCCACCACGGCGGTCAGGCTCCGCAGGGCGGCGAACTCCGCCCGCGTCCCGGCCGGCGACCACTCGCCGAACAGCGCCACGGCCCGCGCCTGGCCGGGATCGAGCCCCCGACCCGCCAGCGAGCCGATGACCCCGGAGCGCGCGGCCATGGTGCGGAGGATGGTGGCGGCGGTGTCGGCTTCGGTTCCGAGCGCGCTGTAGTCCTCGGTCCCGCCGGCCAGCACGGTGAGCTCGCCGCGCTGGCGGCCCTCCTCGTCGATCACGGTGAGCACGTCGCCCGGGTCGAGTTCCACCGCGGTGACGGCACCGGGGTGCACCCGGTACCGCTCCAGGGCCGGGTCGGCGGGCAGCAGCCCCGGGAGCAGCAGGCGCGGCCGTTCGGCGGACATCGTCACCGCGAGATCACCTGAACCCCTCCAGCCCCAGGTAGAGCCATCACAGTGGACGGCGTAAACCTGCACTACACCCTGCCGAGATTACGCCCGACACCTGCCCGGCGGAAGGGGACCGGCGGGCCGGCGCCGGCCGTCGCCGTCCAGAAGGCTTGTGTCGTGTGATGAATCGAGGTTTACTTTCCGTGAATCGCCAGCGTGCTCCGGCTGCCGATCGCGCCGCTCCCGACAGGCCCCCGCGGCCGGAGAGCACGGCCCGCCTTGTACCTGGAGGCGGCCACGGCCGCGGTGGCGCCGGAGGACTAACCGTAAGGAGGCGCCGTGTCCACCGATCTCGAGCGGTTTCTCGCTACCGACGGCCGCGCCGAAGCGGTGCAGCGCGTCCGGGCGGAGATCGACGCCAAGGGGATCACCTACATCTACTACCAGTTCGCCTCGGTCACCGGCCGGATCATGGGCAAGGGTGCCCCGGCCGACCAGTGGGAACGGATGGCGCAGAACGGCTTCCAGCTGGTCTACGGCTCGACGGCCAACCTGTTCATCGACCGGCACGGCAACTACATCGGCTACGGACCCGAGGCGTCCGAGCTCGTCGGGCTGGCGGACGTGGAGACCTTCTGCCAGCTGCCGTGGGATCCCAAGACCGCGCGCGTGTTCTGCACCTTGTTCCGCAACCGGGAGGAAGAGACCGACCCGGGCGGCTTCCTGACCTCGGACTGCCGCGGCAACCTGCGGCGGATTCATGAAGAGTTCGAGCGGGAAACCGGGCTGCACATGCGGGTCGGCACCGAGCCGGAAATGATGTGGCTCAAGACCAAGCCGGACGGCACGCCCTCGGTGGACGGCATGACCAAGCCGTACTGCTACCACATCGACCAGTTCTCCGAGCTCCAGCCGGTCATCCACAAGGTCATGGAGTACAGCAAGGCGATGGGCCTGGACATGATCCAGGGTGACCACGAGGACGCTCCCGGCCAGCTCGAGCTCAACTGGATGTTCGACCGGGCCGAGATCACCGCCGACCGGCTCACCACCTACCGCCAGATCTGCCGGCAGGTGGGCCGGGAACTCGGCGTCTTCCCCTGCTTCATGCCCAAGCCGTTCACAGGGGTGTCGGCCAACGGCTGCCATCACAACATCTCGCTCTGGCAGGGCGACGAGAACATGTTCCTGCCGGACGGCGACAACCCCCGGATCCCGAGCAAGCTCGGGCTGCAGGCCATCGGCGGGATGCTGGCCCACCTCGACGCGCTGACCTGCATCACCGCGCCCACCGTGAACTCCTACCGGCGGTTCTGGGACACCGGCTTCTGGGCCCCGCTGTTCGCCGACTGGGGCTACCAGAACCGGACCACCGCGCTGCGGGTCAGCGCCCCGGGACGGTTCGAGTACCGGTCGGTGGACTCCGCGGTCAACCCGTACCTGTCCTTCGCCGCGATCATCAAGGCGATGGACGACGGCATCAAGCGCAACCTCGACCCGGGGCCGCCCGAGGACCGGAACATCTACGAGGCCATCGCGGGCGGCAAGGACGTCAGGAAGGTCCCGATGACGCTGGGCGAGGCGCTGGTGGCGCTGGAGAAGGACTCCCTGGTCCAGGACGCGATGCCGGGCGACATGTACCGGGTCTTCCACCACTACAAGACGGACGAGTGGGAACGGTTCTGCGCGGCGGTCTCCGACTGGGACATCGCGGAGTACCTGGACATCATGCCGTAGCAGGAGGTTGAGCAGCATGTGCGGTATCGCGGGCATCATCCACCGGGACGGGCCGGGCGACATCGGCGCCGAGATGAGCCGGATGCTTCAGTCCATGAAGCACCGCGGCCCCGACTCCAGCGGCTTCGCGCTGTACGGCCCGCCCAGCGACCTGCTCGTCATGCGGATCAAGCTGGCCGACCCGAACGAGGCCAGGGGGTTCGGCTGGAGTGAGCGGCTGGAGCGCCATCGCAACGAGGTCGAGCACCGGCTGGCCAAGATCGGGGCCATGGTCGACGTGATGCACGGCGACCAGGAGTACGCCTACCGGGTCACGTTCCGGTACAGCGGCGAGCTCAAGCCGCTGGCCGACTACATGGAGGACGTGCCCGGGTGCGAGGTGCTGTCGCTGGGCCACTCGCTGGAGATCGTCAAGGACCTCAACGACGCGGAGAGCGTGGCCGAACGGTACCGGCTGAATGGTTTCACGGGAACCCACGCGATCGGCCACGTCCGGATGGCCACCGAGTCCGACGTGGACATCTCCGGCGCCCACCCGTACTGGGCGTACCCGTTCTCCGACATCGCCGTGGTGCACAACGGGCAGCTCACCAACTACCACATGTGGCGCCGCCGGCTGGAGCGCCTCGGGCACCGGTTCCAGTCCGAATGCGACTCCGAGATCATCGCGGTCTACCTGGCGCAGAAGATGGACGGCGGGCTCTCCCTCGAGACCGCGATGAAGCAGAGCCTGGACGAGCTCGACGGCGTCTTCACCTACCTGGTCGTGACGAAGGACTCGCTCGGCGTGGCCAAGGACGAGATGGCGGCCAAGCCGCTGGTCCTGTACGAATCCCCGGAACTGGTCGCGCTCGCCTCCGAGGAGGTCGCCATCCGCGCCGTGATCGGGCACGAGATCGACACCTACGACCCGTACGAGCGCGAAGTGCTGGTGTGGCAGCTGTGAGGATCAATTACGACGCCCGCGGGCTGGCCGAGCCCGTCGCGCAGGCCCCCCGGGTGGCCACGGTCGAACCAGGCGAGAACGGCCTGGTCGCGGTGTTCGACGCGGCCGAGCTGACCACCCGGCAGATCAACCTCGAACTGCGCCGCCTCGTCTACGACGAGGGCGTCGCCGAGGTGACCATCCGCAACCCGGGGGCCAAGCACTCCCTGGCGGTGGGCATCCTGGCCCGCTGCCGGATCACGATCGCGGGCAGCCTCGGCTACTTCGGCTGCGGCCTCATCGACGGGCCCGAGATCCACATCACCGGGCGGGTCGGCTGGTCGGTGGCCGAGAACATGATGTCCGGCGTCGTCGTCATTGACAAGAACTCCGGCTCGCTGACCGGCGCCGCGCTGCGCGGCGGTGACGTGGTGGTGCGCGGTGACGTGGGCGCCAGGTCCGGCATCGACCAGAAGGGCGGCACGATCATCGTGGGCGGGAACGCCGGCATGATGACCGGCTTCATGCTCCAGCGCGGCCGCCAGGTCATCTGCGGCAACGTGGGCGGCGGCCTGGGTGACTCGATGTACGACGGCGCGATCTACGTCGGCGGCAAGGTCACCTCGCTCGGCGTGGACTGCGTCGAGGCCGAGCTGGACGCGTCTGACGACGAGTTCCTGGCCAGGAAGCTGGGCATCTACGGCATCGAGGCGCCCGCGAGCTGGCGCAAGTTCGTGTGCGGGCGCAAGCTCTGGAACTACGACAACCTCGAGCCGGCCGAACGCAAGCTTGTCCTGTAGAAGGGCGATATCCACGTGAGCGCAATCGAAGACGGCGGCAGGGCCGCGCTCGGGCACAGCAGCATCTTCACGCCCGAGGTCATCAACGACATCCACGT
>DAIOWL010000467.1:0-5816 GCA_036758545.1 Streptosporangiaceae bacterium
TCCCGTCTCGCATCGTTCGGTCACCGTTCGCGAACTGTTGTCCGAAAAATTACCTCTAGTTAGAAACCTTTTAATCAGCTTACTATTTTGCCATAGGCCCCGGACGGCTTCCGCCGCCGCCAGTTCACCCCGTCCCGGCCGAGCGAGACGAAGCGAGACGTGACGAGAGGGGATCGTAGTGGCAGCAGAGAACGACATACCGCTCGACGCGCTGGCCGACAGCTCGCGCCAGCGGCCGGCCGGCGGCTTCGATGAGTTCTCGGCGTACCCGCCGATCGCGGACTACGCGTTCCTGTCCGACTGCGAGGTCACCGCGCTGGTGGCGCCGAGCGGCTCGGTCGAGTGGATGTGCCTGCCGAAGATGGACGGCCCGAGCGTCTTCGGCTCGATGCTGGACCGGGACGCCGGCTGGTTCAGGTTCGGCCCGGACGACGTGAGCGTGCCCAGCGACCGGCGCTACCTGCCCGGGACCATGGTGCTCGAGACCAGCTGGGACTGCGGCGAGGGCTGGCTGGTGGTGCGGGAATGCCTGGTCATGGGGCCGTGGCAGCACGACCATCCCGACGGAAGCACGCACATCAGGCCGCCCACCGACTACGACGCCGAGCACATGCTGCTGCGGACCGTCCGCTGCGTGGACGGCCAGGCCCAGCTCACCCTGGATTGCGTGCCCGCCTTCGACTACGGCCGCCAGCACGCCCGGTGGCGGCACACCGAGCGCGGCTACACCCAGGCCGTCGTCGAGCCGGAAGGCCTGGATCTGACCCTCACCCTGACCTCCGATATCCGCCTCGGCCTGGAAGGATCCAGCGCCCGCGGGCGGACCCTGCTGAAGGAGGGCGACACCCGTTTCTGCGCGCTGTCCTGGGGCCGCCGCATCCCGGAGAGCTACGCCGACGCGTACCGGCGGCTGGTCTGGACCGCGCATCACTGGCAGCACTGGCTGTCCCACGGCCGCTTCCCCGACCACCGCTGGCGCGGCCACCTGGCCCGCAGCGCGCTCACCCTCAAGGGCCTGACGTTCGCGCCCACCGGCGCAATCGCCGCCGCGGCCACCACCTCGCTGCCCGAGACGCCGGGCGGGGAACGTAACTGGGACTACCGGTACACCTGGATGCGCGACGCCACGTTCGCGTTGTGGGGCCTGTACACCCTCGGCTTCGAGTGGGAGGCCAGCGACTACTTCGCCTTCCTCCGCGACCTGGTCGAACGCGACCGCGGTGACCTGCAGATCGTCTACGGCATCGACGGCCGGCGCGAGCTCGACGAGCACGTGCTCGACCACCTGAACGGCTACCAGGGCGCCCGGCCGGTGCGCATCGGCAACGGCGCGTACCAGCAGGCGCAGCATGACGTCTGGGGCGTGGTTCTCGATTCCATCTACCTGCACACCAAGTCACGTGACCGGCTCGACGACCGGGTCTGGAAGATGGCGCGCCAGCAGGTGGAGCGCGCGCTGGAACGCTGGCGCGAGCCGGACCGGGGCATCTGGGAGGTCCGCGGCGAGCCGAAGCACTTCACCTCCTCCAAGATGATGTGCTGGGTCGCGGTCGACCGCGGAGCGCGCCTGGCCACCCTGCGCGAGGACAAGGACCTGGCCCGCATCTGGCGCAAGGCCGCGGCTGAGATCCACGCCGACATCTGCACCAACGCATTGGACGACCGTGGGGTGTTCTGCCAGCACTACGAGACCAGGGCCCTGGACGCCTCGCTGCTGCTGATGCCGCTGCTGCGGTTCCTGCCGAAGGACGACCCGCGGATCCGGGCCACCGTGCTGGCCATCGCGGACGAGCTGACCCGGGACGGCCTGGTGCTGCGCTACCAGGTCGACGAGACCGACGACGGGCTGTCCGGCGAGGAGGGCACGTTCACCATCTGCTCGTTCTGGCTGGTCTCGGCGCTCAGCGAGATCGGCGAGCATGAGCGGGCCCGGGACATCTGCGAGAAGGTCCTGTCCTACGCCAGCCCGCTGCTGCTCTACGGCGAGGAGATCGACCCGGGCTCCGGCCGGCAGCTGGGCAACTTCCCGCAGGCGTTCACGCACCTGGCGCTCATCAACGCCGTCATGCACGTGATCCGCAAGGAGCAGGCCGCGCAGCGGCGGGCCATGGCCCGCGAGGTACCGGAAGGCGAGGAATAGATCACCGGCTGCCCTCCAGAGCGCCGGGGGGCTCCGGGGCCGGGTCGAAGTAGCCGGGTACCCACCTGAGCACCTCGGCGCGGAACTCGCCCTCGCACTCCAGCTGGCACAGCACGCCGATGCCGGCCGTGGACACCCGGTGGATGAGCACGTAGGACGGGGGCACATTGAACTGGCGGCTGATGTTGCTGGCCCGCATGTCGGTAACCCGGCTGGCCTCCTCGCGCATCCACTCCCGGGTGAACTTGAACGAGTCCACCTTGGACGGCTCGGCGAGCGGCGCCAGGAAGGCGTGCAGCGCGTCCAGGTCCACGTGGATCCCCGGCCGCAGGAACCCGTTCGCGCGCAGTTCGCGCTCCACTTCCTCGGTGTCGGGGTCGTCGTCGTGCATGATCCGCAGCAGCCGGCCGAAGAACCGCGGCAGCCCGCCCGGCAGCCGGTCCACCGCGCCGAAGTCGAGCACGCCCAGGCGCCCGTCGTCGAGCAGGCGGAAGTTGCCCGGGTGCGGGTCCGCGTGCAGCAGCCCGGCCCGCGACGGTCCCGAGAATAGGAACCGAACGAGCAGGATTCCTGCTCTATCGCGCTGTTCTTTGCTGCCCTCGGCGATGATCCGGGACAGCGGCGTTCCGTCCATCCAGTCGGACACCAGCACCTGGCCGGTGGACATGACCACGTTGGGCACGTAGATGTCCGGGTCGCCCGCGTACGCGTCGGCGAACATCTGCTGGGACATCGCCTCGAGCTCGTAGTCGAGCTCCTCGCTGATCCGGTCCTTCAGCTCGTCGAGCAGCGGCTTGACGTCCAGTCCCGGCATCAGCATGCCGAACAGCCGCCCGGCCCGGCTCAGCTGGGTGAAGTCGCCGATCAGCGCGCGGCCCGCGCCCGGGTACTGGATCTTCACCGCGACCCGGCGGCCGTCGTGCCAGACGGCCTCGTGCACCTGGCCGATCGAGGCCGCGGCGGCGGGCGTGTCGCTGAACTCGGCGAAGAAGTCCCGCCAGTCCTCCCCGAGCTCCCTGGCTAGCACCTGGTGCACGGTGCGCGTCGGCAGCGGCGGCGCGGATTCCTGCAGCTTCGTCAGCGTGGCCCGGTACGGCCCCGCGATCTCCGGCGGCAGCGCCGCCTCGAAGATGGACAGCGCCTGGCCCAGCTTCATGGCGCCGCCCTTGAGCTCGCCCAGGACGCGGAAGATCTGCTCGGCGGTGCGCTGCTGGATCTCCTGCGCGACGATCTCGGCCGGCCGGCCGCCGATACGCTTCCCCACCCCGATGGCCGTCCGGCCCGCCAGTCCGATCGGCAGCCTGGCCATCTTCGCAGCCCGGGTCACCGGGTTCTTGGGAACGTCGCTCACACCGATCATTGTCCCGCATGACTAGAGGCGGCTGGTACGGTCAGGGCCCGCCGGAGTTCGGCCTGGTCGTAGGCTGGCAGCCAGTCGCGCGCGGCGTCGTACTCGAGCCATCGCCGCCGGAGCCCGGTCTCGGCGAACTGCCGGAGCAGCGTACGCAGCAGCGGGTGCCGGTCCTGGGTGAGCCAGATCAGCGACCACGCGTACAGCGGAGTCGGATCGGCCAGCGGAACCGAGCGAACCCCGGCGCCCGCGGGCAGCGCGACGTCGGCGGGCAGCAGCGAAAAGCGCCGGCCGTCGGCCCGGACGTGGCTGATCAGGTGGTCAAGGCCCAGGTTGACGGCGCCATCTTCGACCGCGATGCCGAACTGGTCGGCGAAGCGCCGCAGGAAATCCAGCTTGCCCAGGGTGGCGGGGCTCCACAGGATGCTCTCCCGCAGGTCGGCCGGGCGGAGCACGGCCCGGCCAGCCAGCGGATGTTCGGCGCCCAGGATCGCGTCGACCGGTTCTAGCCGGGCGAGCCGTGACGCCATCCGGTCCTGACCCGGCTCGCCGGCCGGGTAGACGCGGCCGAAGCCCATGTCGATCTCGCCGCGCCGCAGCGCCGTCACCGCGGCGGAAAGATCACGGCTGTGGCCGATCTCGGTGCTCAGCCCGGGTATGGCCGCGACGACCTGCCCGACCGTGCGCATCGGGTCGTACAGGTGCCCCCACACATCGATCCGCAGCGGCCGTCCCGGGTCCCGGGCCGCCTCGACCGCGCGATCGGCCTCGGCCAGGGCCCGCCGGGCCGGGGCCAGGAACCGGTGCCCGGCCTCGGTGAGCCGAACCGCACGGGCCTGCCGCGTGAACAAGGCGACACCGAGTTGGCGCTCCAGCCTGGCGATCCGCTTGGACAACGCCTGCTGGGTGAGGAAGAGCCGGCCGGCCGCCCGGCCGAAGTGCAGTTCCTCGGCGGCCGTGACGAACGCCCGGACCTGCGCGAGATCGAGATCCACGCCCCCAGCCTCGGTCGACAACCGCTGGTTGTCAACCAAGACCGGACGCTGTTGGACCGCCCGGCGTGAGCGCCGGTTTGCTGGCTGACATGAAAGTCCTGGTTCCCGTCGGTCGGCCAGACGCGCTGGTCAGCTTCGCCGACACCGGCCTGCCCGAGCCCCGGCCGGGCGAGGCCCTGGTCAAGGTCGAGGCATTCTCGGTCAACCGCGGGGAGATCTTCCAGCTGGAACAGCCTCGTCCGGGGACGCGGCCCGGCAAGGACATCGCCGGGCTGGTGGTGCAGGCGGCCGCCGGTCAGCGGCTGGCCGCGCTCGGCGCCGCGACCATCGTCCACGACATCGGCGCCTCGGCCGGGCCGTTCGATCTCGTCCTGGAGTCGACCGGGGGCAAGAACCTGGCGCTGGCGGTGGACCGGCTCGCGCCGGCCGGGACGCTGATTTGGTTCGGCCAGGCCAGCCGGGACCCGGCCACCCTGAGCTTCTTCGACATCCTCGGCGGCCCGCAGACCGTGACGATCCGCTCGTTCGCCTACTGGGACTCACCCGTCCCCTACGGCCGCGATCTCGCCGTCCTGGTCCGCCTGGTCGCCACCGGGCGGCTGCACCCCGAGATCGGCCGCCTGGCCGGCTGGGAAGACGCCGCCACCACCCTCACCGACCTGTATGAGCGCCGCATCCGCGGCAACGCCGTCCTCACCATTCCGTAAGGAGAATTGTCATGATCACCACCGACCCGGCCGCCGTCGTCACCCGCTACATCTACGCCGTCCGCGACGGCGAGAGCGGCGCGATCCGGGACAGCTTCGCCGAGGACGCCATCTGGGAGTACCCCGGTGACCTGCCGCTGTCCGGGACCTGGCGCGGCCGCGACACCATCGTCGACGACTTCCTCGGCAGCGTGGGCACCGCGCTCGAGCCCGGATCCACAGTGGCGCTGGAAGTCACCAGCGTCCTGACCGCGGGCAACCAGGTCGTCGCCGAGTGGACCTCCCGCGCCACCGCCCGGGGCGGTGCCGCGTACCACAACCGCAACGTCGGCATCTTCACCGTCCGCGACGGCAAGATCGCCGCGGTCCGCGAGTACACCGACACCCAGCACGCCGCCCACGTCCTGTTCGGCCAGTCCTGACCTCACCCGATCCGGCCCTACGCCCCGCGCACCCACCCGATCCGGCTCTACATCCCGCACATCCCGCGCCCACCCGATCCGGCCCTCCGCTAGGCCGCATCTACCATGATCCCGAAGGGTTTTTAGTCCGGGCAGACTAAAGATCCTTCACGATCATGAAGTTGGGCAGCCCAGCCGCGCTGAAGCGCCGGGAAGCCCCGG
>DAIOWL010000468.1:0-5815 GCA_036758545.1 Streptosporangiaceae bacterium
TGCGCAGCACGTAGAACCCGTCCAGGGCGGCCTCGGCGTCGATCTGGTCCTGCCGTCGTTCCACGGTGAGGCTGTCATCGGTGATGGTGACGGCGAAGTGCTTGGCTGTCTTGTATTTACTGATCACCTTGCCCACCTCGACGCCGATGGAGCCGGCGCCGCGGAGTTTCCCGGCGGCCACCCGGGCGATGACGGGGGTGAGCAGCTGCTCGGTCGCTTGCAGCAGGTCCCCGCGCTTGCGGGACCGGTCGGCGGCCAGCACCGGGTTGCGGCAGGCGATCAGCCGCTCGCCGGGGAAGTCCGGCGAGGTGATCTCGGCCAGGTCCTGCTCGTCGAACAGGGACAGCTGCAGCGGGCCGTCCTCGGCCATCAGCTTGCGGATGGCGGGGGCGCGCAGCGCGGTGATCCACCCGTAGGGGTCCGGCCGGGCCGTGCCGTCCTCCTGCTGGTTCAGGGCGGCGATCCGGGCGCTGGTGATCATGCCGCGGTCCCCGACCATGACCATCTCGGCCAGGCCGAACTTGTCCCGCACGACCTGCACGATGCTGGTGAACGCGGCCGGGTCGCCGGTGTTGCCGGGCAGCACCCGGACCGCGACCGGGCGGCCCGCCGGGTCGGTGAGCAGCCCGTACTCGACCTGCAGCTTGCCCTTCTTGCCGTCGCGGGAGTAGCCCCGGGCGGCCAGCGGGCACCGCGTGCCTTCCAGCCACGAGCTGGACAGGTCGAACAGCGCCATCTTCGACGGGTTCGCCTCCGGGGCCAGGTGCCGGCGGGCCAGCTCCGCCTCGATGGCATCTTGCCTGCCGTCCAGCCAGTCCATCGCCGCGTAGATGTCATTGGTGGATGCCCCGGCCACGCCCAGGCCGGCGCCCAGGGTGACGTCGCCCCACCAGGCCGGGGTGGACAGCTTGGAGGCCGGGGCCACCACCCGGGAGATGACCAGCGCCAGCGCCAGGTCGCGCTGCCGCCCGGCCGGGCCGAGCAGGGCGGGCAGCCCGAGCCTGACCGCCATCGCGTGCACCGCCGCGACGTGCCCGTGCGGCGTCGACGCGGTGATCGTCACCGCCTGCCCGGCCGGCACCAGCGGCGTGCCCTTCAGCGCCGCCTCGATCGCGTCGACCGCCTGCTCCGGCAGCCCGGACAGGTTCGCCAGGGTCTCATGCTTCACCTTGCCGCCGTCGCGGTAGGTGCGCCGCAGGTAGCGAGACTCATAGTCACGCCGGCGGCCCTGCCGGTCTACGTGGCTGCCGCGGATCCTGGCCACATGCATCGCTGACGGCTGCTGGCCCATACCGCAACTATAGGCCGGAACAGGTAACAACGCCCTGATGACACGTCGTATATTTTGGCTACAGGATAAGGCCGGAACAGACGTCAGCCCCCAGGTCAGGCCAACGATTACTACACAGAGCTACAGCAACTTCGGTCTAGCGGACGGCCGGGTTCGGTGCTCAGGCGGCGAGCAGGCCGCGGCGAGGCAGCGTCCGGTTGAGCACGTGGCGCTGCAACTCCTCCATCGGACCAGGACTGAGGCCGTGGGCCTGCAAGCCGACGATGGCCTGGTGGCAGATGAGCGCGGCCTCGGCGAGCCGCTCGCTGAGGTACAGGCTGGTAGCGAGCAGTCGCGGGATAGAGCCGTCATCCGGGCGCTCGGCCATCAAGACTTCGAGTTCGCCGATGACCCCGCGGAAGTGTCCGGACCATATGTCAGCCTCGATGCGGCCCAGCAACGCGGTCATGCGCAGGTTCCTCAGGTGCGCGATGTGGGCACGGGCGAACGGCAGGTGCGCGACATCAGCCAGGGGCCGACCGCGCCACAACGCGAGCGCGTCCCCGAGATGCCCGGCCGCCTGGCCGAACTGGTCGAGACGCAGCGCGGCCTGGCCTGCCCGTATCAGCCGGTCGAAACCGGTCACGTCGACATGCTCCGGTTGGAGCCGCAGCCGGTAGCTCACCCCGATGGGCGTCTTCTCGGTGATCAGCAGACGCTGCCCCAGGACCTTGTCGGCCGACCCGGCGGCCCGGCACATCGCATCCCGCGCATGGGCGATGTGGCTGCGCAAGGTGTCCGAAGCGCTGGGCGCCGGGATCTCCCAGAGGCGGCGCGCCAACCCGGCTGCCGTCAACGTGTAGCCGTCGGCGCACACCAGCGCGGCGACTAGGGCGCGCAGCATGGGGCCCAACCGGGCTTCCTGACCCTCGACCCGCAATACGAGCGGGCCGAGTATCTCGACCTCGATCATGAGCCCTCACCCGATCCCGCCTAACCGGATACGCACCGAGCGTAACTGCAAGGTTTCCTCCCTGATGCGGGAATTATGAAAATTCTGGTTAAAGGGTGTCAGCAGAGGCGAAGGTGATCTTCCACTCAGCTTCCACGGAGCTTGCACTCAGCTAGTGAATGATCCTGCCGGGGGGCGGAGAACAGGTCCGGCCAGCGGAGGTCATTGTGGCGCATACCTTGGCTCGTCATCCCCGTCGCCGTCGACTGCTGCTGGTGACGTCGATCGTGGCGGCGATGGCCCTCGTGGCCGGCTTGCTGGATGCCGTCGGCGTGTTCGGCGGCTGGGGCCGGTCCCCGGCCGCGTCGGCGGGCAACCCGGTCGTGGTCCGCCCGGTCAAGGGCCGTAAGGTACCCGTGCCGGCCATGCGGCCGTGGACCCGCCCGCACACCTCGTGGCCAGCCGCTCAGACCGCCACCGCGGTCATCGCCGCCGCGGCACCCGCGGCACACCGCCTGCAGGCCGGGCCGTCGACCGGGTCGGGACGCGCGGGCACGCTGCCAGTGTGGATCGGTGCTCCTGACACTGCCGCCGCCAAGGGCACCGCAACCACCGCTGTCGTGTCGCCGTCCGCGGTCACTCGGGTCCGTGTGGACATGACGAGCCGGGCCGCCGCCGATGCGCTGGGGGTTCACGGGGTGGTGTTCAGCCTCGCCCGCTCGGACGACAGCGTGGCCGCGGGACGCGTTCATGTCAGCCTCGGCTACTCGTCCTTCGCGCAGGCCGCAGGCGGGAATTACGCGTCCCGGCTGCATCTGGTCGAGCTGCCGGCCTGCGCGCTGACCACGCCGCAGCTCGCACGGTGCCGGAAGCAGACCCCGGTCCGTTCGGCGGACAACGTACGCACCACCCGGCTGGGCGCCGACGTGAACCTGCCGGGTCTGGCCGCGTCGACGGCAAGCCGCGCCGACGGCGCGGCGGCGACGCTGGTGTCGTCGGTATCCCCGGCGCCGCTGGTGCTCGCGACGTCAGCGTCCACCTCCGGGTCGGGCGGGAACTTCGGCGTGGAGCCGTTGTCAGAGGCCGATGCGTGGGTGACCGGCGGATCGTCGGGAGCGTTCAGGCACTCGTATCCGATCCAGGTGCCGCCAGTGCCCGGTGGCCTTGAACCAGAGGTGAGCCTGGACTATGACTCTCAGGCCACCGACGGTCTCACCTCCTCTACGAACAACCAGGCGTCCTGGGTCGGAGACGGGTGGGATTATTCGCCCGGGTTCATCCAGGTGAACTACCCGGCGTGCTCGACCACGGGCGTCGGTCCCGCTCCGGGCGACCTGTGCGAGGGCGCCGGCCAGATTTCGCTGTCGCTGAACGGCGTGACCACGCCACTGGTCGAGAGCAGCTCGGGTGTGTGGAAGGCCGAGGCGGACGGCGGCGGGGAAGTCCTGGACCAGGGGACCTACTGGGAGATCATCGAGCCCGACGGCACGCAATACTACTTCGGGCGCAACAAGCTGCCCGGATACGCCTCGGGCAATCCGACAACGAACAGCGTGTGGACGGTCCCGGTGTTTTTCGGGCTCGCGTGCGGCGGGCAGGCCAGCTTCTGCACCGAACCGTGGCGGTACATGCTGGACTATGTGGTGGACCCGCACGGCAACGCGATCGCCTACTTCTACAACGCCCAGACCAACTATTACGCCAAGGGCGGCGGGTCGACCGCGACCGGGCAATACACCCAGGGCGGAACCCTGGCGAAGATCGAGTACGGGCTGCGGGCCGGGGCCGTGTACGGGGTTACCCCGGCCGCTCAGGTGAACTTCACCACCAGCAGCACCGTGCGCTCGGACGCCCCGGCCGACCTGGCGTGCGCATCGGGCGCGGCGTGCACGGTCATCTCGCCGACGTTCTGGACCTCCTACGCGCTGACTGGCATCACCACCCAGTCCCTGGCGAACGGGTCGCTGCACAACGTGGACTCCTGGACGCTGGCCGGCAGCTACCCCGCCACCGGAGACCCGACCACGTCGACGTCGCTGTGGCTGTCCTCGGTCACCCGCACCGGCCAGGACGGCGCGACCGCGATCACGCTGCCGCCGGTATCGTTCGCGGGCACGCCGATGCCGAACCGGGTCGAGACGGCCGCCGACTCCTCCGCGGGATACTCGCAGATCACCCGGTTCCGGCTGACCAGCATCACGAACGAGACCGGCGCGGTGACCACGATCGCATATTCCTCCCCCGACGCGGGGGTGTGCGCGGTGACCGGGAACTTCCCGTCGCCGGGAGCGAATACCGCGGCATGCTACCCCGATTACTGGCTGCTGCCGAGATCGTCATCGCCGATAAGAGACTGGTTCAACGTGTACTCGGTCGCGACGGTGACCGACCAGGACACCACCGGCGGGGATCCGCCCGTGGTCACGTCCTTCAGCTACTCGGGCGCGGCGTGGCACTACGACAACGACACCGTCAGCCGGTCGGCGACCCAGACGTGGGATCAGTGGCGGGGCTTCCAGAGCGTCACCACCAAGACCGGCACGCCCCCCGACCCGGTGACACAGACGACCGACACGTACTTCCAGGGAATGGAAGACGACCAGGGCGGCCCCGGGCCGGTCACGCTGACCTCCAGCCGCGGGGATCATGTCGATGACGAGGACCAGTACGCCGGGATGGCTTTCGAGGAGATCACCTACAACGGCGCGGGCACCGGCAACCAGGTGACCGATACGGTGTACATCCCGTACACCTCGACCGCGACCTCGACGAACTCCTCGCTGGACCAGGCCGCCTACATCACCGGGACGTCGTCGGTGCATACGTACACGGCGCTGGCCGGCGGCGGCGCCCGGGAGTCGAAGGCCGACTACACCTTCAACGGTTACGGGCAGGTGCTGACCGAATCGGACGTACCGGACACCGGCAACGCCGCCGAGGACCGCTGCACCACGATCACGTACACGGTGAACTCGGGCAAGACCGTGTGGCTGGTCGACCTGCCCTCAGAGGTAAACGTCGCCGGCCTGCCGTGCAGCCAGACGGCGACCCAGCCCTCCCAGGTGATCTCGGACACCCAGTACGACTACGCCTTCATGGCGGCCGGCGGCCTGCTGCAACCGCAGGAGAACCCCGTCCTGAACTGCGTCCGGTGCGGCCTGGAGATGATCTCCGCGGCCAGGGACCTGCCGACCGGAGTGACGGATCCGGCCGGCTACCAGTCCGCCGAGACCTACGATGCGCTGGGCCGGGTCACCGCGCAGTGGACGCCCGGGAACCCGGCCACCGGGGCCGCGGTGGACAAGTACAGCTACACGGTCAGCGCCACCGCACCGACTGTGGACACCGAGCAGGCCAAGCAGCCCGGCGGCGGGTACCTGACCAGCGAGACGCTCTACGACTCCCTGGGCCAGGTGCGCGAGACCCAGCAGGCAACGGCCGGCGGCGGCACGGACGTCGCGGACACCAGCTACAACTCCGACGGCTGGAAGACGCTGGTCTCGGACCCGTACTACACCAGCGGCGCGCCCTCGGGAACGCTCGTCGCCGCCGCGTCCGGCAGCGTGCCCTCGCAGACCGGGTACGTGTACGAC
>DAIOWL010000469.1:0-5810 GCA_036758545.1 Streptosporangiaceae bacterium
CGGCCAGCTCGGTGACCTGCCCGGACGCCACGTCGACGACCAGCAGCCTGCCGTCGTGCGCGGCGGCCGCGACGGTGGCCCCGTCCGGCGAGGCGGTCAGGCCGACCACGTTGCCCAGCTGGCCCGTTGCCAGCCGGACCGTCTCGATGCCGGGCTCGCCGGTGACCGAGCCGATCTCCAGCGCGTCGGCGCCAGCGGCGTCGGTGACCCAGACCGCCTGCCCCGTCTCGCCGAGCACCCGCGGCAGCCGGGCCCGGGCCGCCGGATCGACGTGCAGCGCGCGGGCCGGGCCGTCCTTATGCGTCAGCCAGTGCACCGTACCGCGCACCTCGACCACGCTGGCCTGCCCGGTCTCGTCGCAGTCCAGGCTGCCGAGGTGATCGCACGCGGAGACCAGCCGGGGGGCGCGGGCCGGCGCCGGAGAGCCCAGGGTGACCTCGAGCTTGCGCGGCCCGTCCGCCTCGGGTGAGTCCAGGACCCAGATATCGCCGGCCACGTGATAGACGATCCGCTGCCCGTCCGTGGCCGGGTTCCGCGCGTACATGCCGTCATGATCGGTATGCCGGGCCAGGCCGCTGCCGTCCAGCGCGCACGAGTAGATGTTCCCGGTGCCCTCGTGATCAGACAGGAAGAACAGCCGGCCCCCGACCAGCATCGGCGCCGCCAGCTGACCATCCAGGTCCGTCAGCACCCGCGTGAACAGCGGGTCTGTGCCGGTGGCGGTCCACAGCCGGCCGACCCGGCCGCCGCGGTACCGCTTCCAGAACGTGGGCTCATGGGCCACGCTCCCGGTGAGCAGGGCGGTGCCCGCGTCCTCGATGGCCAGGTCGGTGACCGGGCCGAACGGCAGCAGCCGCGGCGGCGTGGCGCCGTCGCCAGGGACCGCGTATGCGCGCCGGTACTTCTGCGCCGGCTGGCTCGCTGCGGTGACGGAGAGCACCTCGCCCGCCGCCGTCCACCCGGTGACCCTGGTCTGGGGGTCGCCCCAGTAGGTGAGCCGGGCCGCCGGGCCGCCCTCGGTGCCGGCCGCGTAAACCTCGGGGTTCCCGTCCCGCCAGCTCGTCCAGGCCAGCTGGGACCCGTCGCGGGAGAAGCGCGGGTAACTCACCGGCACGTCGTCGGCGGTCAGCCGCCAGGCCCGGCCACCCGCGGCCGGCGCGAGCCAGACGTCGTCCCCGGCCGTGAAGGTGAGTAGGTCGCCGTGGATATGCGGGTACCGCAGGTAACCGGCCGCCATCAGGCGGTTCCCCGCGGAGGCAGCGGCGGGCGGACTCTGGACGGGCCGGTCGCCGGGTCGGCTGGCACCTTGGGCGGCTGCTTCTCCAGCGCCTCGAGCACGAGCCGCACCGCGGTCTCCAGCTGCGGGTCATGCCCCGCGGCCCAGTCGTCCGGCGTCAGCAGCACTTCCACGTCCGGGTCGACGCCGTAGTTCTCCACGCCCCAGCCGTACTCGTCGAACGAGAACGCGTACCGCGGCACGGTCATGTGGGTGCCGTCGACCAGCTCGTGTCCGGGGACACCGTCGATGCCGACCACGCCACCCCAGGTGCGGGTGCCGACCACAGGGCCGAGGCCGAGCAGCTTGACCGCGGCCGTGACGATGTCCCCGTCCGACCCGGCGAACTCGTCGGCCACGGTGACCACCGGGCCGCGCCGCCCGTCCTGGGGATACGACGACGGCCGGATCCAGCGTCCATGGTCCCAGCCGATGACACGGCGGGCGAGCTTCTCCACCACCAGCTGGGAGATGTGCCCGCCGCCGTTCCCGCGCACGTCCATGACCAGCGCGTCGAAACCCATCTCGGTGCGCAGGTCGCGATGGAAGTCGGCCCAGCCCTCGCCCATCATGTCCGGGATGTGCAGGTAACCGATCCGGTCGTCGCCGAGCTCACGGACCAGACGGCGCCGCCCGGCGACCCAGTCCTGGTAGCGCAGCCGCCGCTCGTCGCGCAGCGGCACGACCACGACGCGGCGCCGCACCTCGGGATCGGCACCCTGCGGGCGTACCCCCAGCTCGACGGGCTTGCCCACGGTGCCGGCCAGCAAGGGCGCGGGACCGAGCAGCGGATCGACCGGCCGCCCGTCCACCGCGATCAGCTCGTCGCCGGGCTTGATCACCACGCCGGGCGCCTCGAGCGGCGAGCGCGCCCGCGGGTCGGACGTCTCCCCCGGCAGCACCCGGTCCACCAGCCAGCGGCCGGCCGGGTCGCGGGAGATGTCCGCGCCGAGCAGCCCGACGGCGGCCGGGCCGGGGCCAGACCCGCGGAAGTCCTGGCCGGCCCGGACGATGTAGGCGTGCGAGGTGCCCAGTTCGGCCACTGTCTCCCACATCAGGTCGGTGAAGTCGTCGGCGCCCCGGACCCGGTCCAGCAGCGGCCGGTAGCTGTCGAGCACCGCGTCCCAGTCGACGCCGGACATGCCGGGGTTCCAGAAGTCGCGCCGCATCAGCCGGCCGGCCTCGGCGAAGGCATGCTGCCACAGCGCGGCCGGGTCGGCCTGGAACCTGGCCCGGGACAGGTCGACGGTGACCGACTCGGACGAGCCGTGGTCCTCCTTGTGCTCGGACGGCAGGATCTGCAGTTCGTCGCCGTCCTTGACCACGAGCTGGGTGCCGTCGCCGCTGACGTCGAACCAGTCGAGCTCGCCGACCAGCTCGGCGACTTCGCGCTTGCGCAGGTCGAACCGCTCCAGAACCGGCCGCGGCGCATCGTCCTCGAGGCTGGCGACACCCTCGCCGAGAACCCCGGCGACTGGCTCGCGCAGCCAGGCAAGCCCGCCCTTCACCGCGCGCAGCGACGAGTACCTGGCTTCGACGACGGGGACGCCCACCACGCGACCCGAGATACCGTCGGCGTCGACGGATACCTCGGTACGTTCGGGGCTATCGTCTGTGTCTTTGTCCTTGTCCGGGGCGGGCGGGTCCTGGCCCAGCGGCCGGCCGCCCGGCAGCGGACCGAACGGCGACGGGGTCTCCGCCGCCAGCGGCACCAGGTAGGGACGGCTGCCGAGGGGGAACGACAGGTCGAAGGTCTGCTCGTCGTACACCGGATCGAAGCTGCGCCGGGAGATGAAGGCGAGGTAGAGGCCGTCGGAGGTGAATACCGGGTCGCTGTCGGCGAACCGGCCGTCGGTCACGTCGATGACCTCGTGGTCGCTCAGCCGCGCCAGCCGGATGCGGGCCAGCGGCTGCGGGCCGGGCTGAGCCCAGGCCAGCCAGGCCGAGTCCGGCGACCAGGACAGCCCGCCGACCACGCCGTCGTCGGACGCGGCCAGCTCGGTGACCTGCCCGGACGCCGCGTCGGTGACCAGCAGCCTGCCGTCGTGGGCGGCGGCCGCGACGGTGGCCCCGTCCGGCGAGGCGGTCAGGCCGACCACGTTGCCCAGCTGGCCCGTTGCCAGCCGGACCGTCTCGATGCCGGGCTCGCCGGTGACCGAGCCGATCTCCAGCGCGTCGGCGCCAGCGGCGTCGGTGACCCAGACCGCCTGCCCCGTCTCGCCGAGCACCCGCGGCAGCCGGGCCCGGGCCGCCGGATCGACGTGCAGCGCGCGGGCCGGGCCGTCCTTATGCGTCAGCCAGTGCACCGTACCGCGCACCTCGACCACGCTGGCCTGCCCGGTCTCGTCGCAGTCCAGGCTGCCGAGGTGATCGCACGCGGAGACCAGCCGGGGGGCGCGGGCCGGCGCCGGAGAGCCCAGGGTGACCTCGAGCTTGCGCGGCCCGTCCGCCTCGGGTGAGTCCAGGACCCAGATATCGCCGGCCACGTGATAGACGATCCGCTGCCCGTCCGTGGCCGGGTTCCGCGCGTACATACCGTCATGATCGGTATGCCGGGCCAGGCCGCTGCCGTCTAGCGCGCACGAGTAGATGTTCCCGGTGCCCTCGTGATCAGACAGGAAGAACAAGCGGCCCCCGACCAGCATCGGCGCCGCCAGCTGACCATCCAGGTCGCTGAGCACCCGCGTGAACAGCGGGTCGGTGGCAGTGGCGGTCCACAGCCGGCCGCGGGTGCCACCCCGGTACCGCTTCCAGAACGCGGGCTCGGTGTTCATCCGGCCGGTGAGCAGGGCCGTGCCCGTCTCCTCCAGGGCCAGGTCGGTGACCGGGCCGAACGGCAGCCTGCGCGGCGGCGCACCCTCAAGCGGAATCGCGTATGCCCAGGTCAGATACGTTTCGGGCTGACCAGTGGCGGAGACCGCTAGGACCTCGCCGTGCTGAGTCCAGCCGGTCACCCTGGTCCTGGCGTCGCCCCAGTACGTGAGCCGGCCTGCGTCACTGCCGTCCGGGTCGGCCGTGTAGACCTCGGGGTTGCCGTCCCGCCAGCTGGTCCAGGCGATCCGGGCGCCGTCGCGGGAGAAGCGGGGGTAGCTCACCTGGGCGCTGTCGGCGGATAGCCGCCAGGCCCGGCCACCGTCGGCCGGAGCGAGCCAGACGTCGTTTTCGGATACAAAGACGAGAAGGTCACCGTGAATATGCGGGTAGCGCAGGTATCCGGATGAAGTCACGCACTTCATCCTAGGGTCTCGGGCCTACAGCCAGCCGCGTTCGGAGGCGATGCGGAGTGCCTCGGCGCGGTTCCTTGCCCCGGTCTTCTGGATGCCCGCGGACAGGTAATTCCGCACCGTGCCCTCGGAGAGGTAGAGCTGGGCGGCGATCTCGGCGATGGTGCGGCCGTCGGCGGAGGCCTCGAGCACGTCGCGCTCGCGCGGCGTCAGCGGATTGATCCCGTCGGCGAGGGCGGCGGCGGCCAGGTCCGGGTCGATGACGCGCTCGCCCGCCAGCACCCGGCGGATGGTCTGGGTGAGTTTGTCCGCCGGAGAGTCCTTGACCAGGAACGCGGATACCCCGGACTCCATCGCGCGGCGGAGGAAGCCGGGCCGGCCGAACGTGGTCAGGATCACGATCTTGGTGTCCGGGCTGCGCTTCTTCAGCTCGGCCGCCGCGGTCAGGCCGTCCATGCCCGGCATCTCGATGTCCAGCACGGCCACGTCGGGCTTGGTGGCCTCGGCCGCCTTCAGCACCTCGTCGCCGCGGCCGACCTGCGCTACCACCTCGATGTCGCCCTCGAACGAGAGCAGCGCGGCCAGCGCCTCCCTGATCATCACCTGGTCTTCGGCGAGGAGCAGCCGGACGGGCTCGTCCTCGGTCATAGCTGGCCATTATCGGGCACGGTCGCGACGAGGCGGAAGCCGTGGCCCGGGCCCTTCGACCCGGAGGCGTCGGCCGGCCCGAGCGACAGGCGGCCGCCGATGGCGGACAGGCGCTCGGACACGCCCCGCAGCCCGCTGCCATGCGCGCCGTCCGGGGTGCCCGGGTTCTCCGGGTCCTCCGGGCCCTGGCCGGGGAAGCCGCGGCCGTCGTCGGTGACCTCGAGGGACACCTCGCCCATCCGCTCGGAGAGCCGGATCCGGCAGTGCCGGGCGCGGGAATGGCGGATCACGTTGGTGACGGCCTCGCGCAGGCACCAGGCCAGCACCGCCTCGGCCTCCGGGTCGAAGGTGCCCGACCGCAGGGTCAGCTCGGCGTCGTCGTCGAGCGCGATGCCGGCCGCCTCCAGCGCGTTCCGCGCCGTGATGACCTCGATGGCGAGCGTCGGCCTGCGGTAGCCGCTGACCGCCTCCCTGATGTCGTGCAGCGTCTGCCGGCTGACCCGGCCGATGTCACCGAGTTCGGTGAGCACCGCGTCGCGTTCGGCCGAGGACGGCAGCTTGGCCAGGCGCTTGGCGGCCAGCTCGGACTTCAGCGTGATCATCGACAGCGACTGGCCGGTCAGGTCGTGCATGTCCCGGGCCAGCCGGAGCCTTTCCTCGTT
>DAIOWL010000470.1:0-5808 GCA_036758545.1 Streptosporangiaceae bacterium
GCGACGTCCGGGTTCGCGCTGGCCGCGGGCCCGGTCGTCGGCGGCGTGCTGACCGGGGTATGGAGCTGGCGGGGCATCTTCTGGTTCAACCTGGCGTTCGGGCTGGCCGCCCTGATCGTGGCGGCGGTCATCCTGCCGGAGAGCGCCGACCCGACGGCGTCCCGGGTGGACACGGCCGGCACCATCCTCGGCGCGGGCGCGCTGGCCACGTTCGTCTTCGCGATCATCGACGCGGAGTCGGCCGGCTTCGGCTCGGCCGTCGTGATCATCCTGCTGTGCCTGAGCGCGGTCCTGTTCGCGGCGTTCGGCTGGTGGGAGCGCCGGGCCCCGAACCCGCTGCTCGACCTGCGCTACCTGCGCGTGCCGCAGTTCACCACGGCGAACATCACCGCGTTCTGCACCTACTTCGCCACGTTCGCCATCTTCTTCTTCACCGCGCTGTACCTGGTCGAGGTGGTGAACACGTCCGGCTACCGGCTGGCGCTCATCTTCCTGCCGATGACCGTGCTGATGATCGTGGCGTCGGTGCTGGCCGGACGCTGGACGGACACGGCCGGACCGCGCTGGTCGATCACGATCGGCTGCGTGCTGCTGGCCGCCGGCCTGTTCTGGACCGACGGCGTCCTGTCTCCGAAGCCTGACTACGCGCTGCTCACCGTGGCGCTCGCGCTGGCCGGCATCGGCATCGGCACCACGGTGGTGCCGATCACCTCCTCGGTGCTGTCCGCGGTGCCCGCGGAGCGGTCCGGCATGGCCGCGTCGGCCAGCAACACCAGCCGGGAGATCGGCGCCGTCACCGGAGTCGCCGTATTGGGCTCGCTGGTGTACTCGCAGCTGCACGTCAGCCTCGTCGCGCAGATGAACCATCTCGGCGTGCCCAAGTCCTTCCAGGGCCTGGTCATCAACGCCATCGAGACCGGCCAGATCCCGCAGAACACCAGCGCCTACGCGGGCTTCGGCAAGCTGGTGCAGGAAGTCATCGGCGCGGCCTACACCGCCTTCCACGACGGCCTGCGCGCGGCCCTGTTCCTGTCCGCGGGGCTGGTGCTGGCCGCCGGGCTGCTCTCGTTCATCACGCTACGCTCACGGCCGGTCAGCTCAGGGTCTTGACAAGCCTTGCTATTTGAGCGATTCAGGTAGTGGACGGCAATGACGCACGGCCACCCCTCGACGACTGCACGCTAGCGAAGAGAGGCCGACCATGATCTGCTATGCCCGCCCCGCGAGTCTGCTGGCCGCCATCGTGGCCGTCGCCTGGCTGGTGTTCGGCGGGCCGGTCAGCCACTTCCTCAGCACCGCCGCCGTGATCGTGGCGGTCCTGGTGGCGACCGCGAGCGCGGCCGTGGCCGCGGTACTCGCCGTCGCCACGTTCATGTCCACCCGGCGCCGCCGCGCCGGAGCCGGCGGCTGCGTCAACTGCCGGTTCCGGTGCCAGCACGCCATGACCACTGCCACCGGGGGCCGCAGGCTCTGGCTGGTGACCACGGCGGACCGGGGGGAGCCCGCCGGGCCAGGCCAGGCCGTCACCGGGCGTCAGGCCCCCCTATCCGTCCGTTCGGGCCCTGTCTTTCTGCCGATGCCGGAGGTACCGCGGTGGCCGGACCGGCCGCTGCACCGGGTCCCGGGTTAAGCGAGGGCGGGATCGGCCGCCTGCTCGGTGTCCTCGTAGAGCCGCCAGCAGCCTCCGCCGGCCCGCTTGGCCTCGTACATGGCCCGGTCCGCGCGGGCGAGCAGGGTCGGCAGGTCCCGGCACGCCCCGCATTCCGCGATCCCCACGCTGACGGTGAACGTGACCGGGTTCCCGTCGCTGCCGGTAACGCGGGCGGGCCTCCTCGGTGACAACAGGACTACTGGTCCTACACACTGTAACGAGCAGTCACGCAGTGTCATAATTGAGGATTACGGCCGCGCCTTGGGCCAGGTCAGCGGTTCGTGTCAGCGCGGTTCGTCTCAGCGCGCGACCGGAGCCTCAGCCGTCCGCGCGGTGCTCCGGGTGATGAACTCGGCGATGGCGCCGGGGTCGTCCGACATCGGCACATGGCCGCAGCCGGGCAGCGTCTGTGCTTGTATCCCGGGCGGAAGCTGGTCCAGGTGCCGGGACTGACGGCGCAGCAGCAGGATGTCCCGCGAGCCGAAGGCCAGCGTCACCGGCGCGGTTATCGGCGCGGTGGCCCGGTACCCTTGCCTGGCCGTGGCGGCCAGGGTCGCCTCGAAGCCGGGGCACGTGCCCATGGCCGCGATGGTCTCCTGGGCGTAGCCGGGCGTCAGCCGGGTGGGGCGACCATGGGTCTGGCCGAGCGCGAGGACCCGGCCCAGCCGGAATCGCGCGAGGTAGGAGAGCGGCCGGGCGGCGTGCCTGGCGAACCAGCGGGAGGCCCGGAGGCTGATGCGGCAATACAGCGGGGCGCCCTGCTTCCAGAGCCCGGCCGGGTCGATCAGGGTGACCGAGGCGGATGGGCGGACGGCGGCCAGCTCGAGCGCGACCCAGCCGCCGAGGGAGTTCCCGGCCACGTGCGGGGTGGTGACGCCGAGTTCGGCGAGCAGGCCGGCGACGGCTTCGGCCAGGGCCCTGGGGTGGGCCTGGCCGGGATGTGGCTGGGCGGATTCGCCGAAGCCGGGCAGGTCGACCGCGATGACGTCGAAATGCCGGGCGAGCGTGGGGATGACCGGGTTCCAGCAGCGGCGGTTCAGCCCGATCCCGTGCAACAGCACGAGCGGGGCGCCGGAGCCCGAACGGGTGTAGGCAAGTGATGATGACATGCAGGTGAGACGCCGACATCCCCGCTTCTGTGACACCCGGCCACGATCTAGGGGCCGAACGACCCGTGCCGTCCCGCTCCGGCGGCGAACCTGGCAGCACCAGGGATGGCCTCGCTGTTCAGGGCCTGGCGGCCGTGCGTGAACTCGGACGCGAGGGCGGCGGCCTCGTCCAGGCCCTCCTGGTCGAGCACTGACGCGCGGTCGCTGCGCAGGCAGACCTGCGGGAACGCGGCGAGCCCGGCGGCGAGCTCCCGGGCCCCGGCCAGCGCCTGGCCGGCCGGCACGACACGGTTGGCCAGCCCGAAGGCCAGTGCCTCCCGCGCGTCGACGGCGCGTCCGGTGAGGATCATGTCCATCGCCCGGCTGGTGCCGATGAGCCGGGGCAGCCGCACCGTGCCGCCGTCGATCAGCGGAACGCCCCACCGTCGGCAGAAGACGCCGAAGACGGCGGTCTCGTCCGCGACCCGCAGGTCGCACCACAGGGCCAGTTCCAGGCCGCCGGCCACGGCGTACCCGGACACCGCGGCGATGACCGGCTTGGACAGCCGCAGCCGGCTGACGCCCATCGGCGCGTCGCCGTCAGGCGCCACCCGGTTGCCGCGTTCGGTGCCGAGGGCGGTGAGGTCGGCGCCGGAGCAGAAGACCCCGCCCTCGCCGTGCAGGACGGCCACGGCGGCGTCCTGATCGGCGTCGAAGGCGCGGAAGGCCGCGGCCAGCGCGGCCGCGGTGGGACCGTCCACGGCGTTGCGGCGGGCAGGGCGATGCAGGTAGACGGTGGTGACGGCCCCCGCCCGCTCGACCCGGACCGGCTGTTCGGTCATGGCGTCCACCGGCCGACGTATTCCGCGAGATGCTCGCCGGTCAGGGTGGAGCGGGCGGCGACGAGATCGGCGGGGGTGCCCTCGAAGACGATCTGGCCGCCGTCGTGGCCGGCGCCGGGGCCGAGGTCGATGATCCAGTCGGCGTGCGCCATGACCGCCTGGTGATGCTCGACGACAATCACTGACTTGCCGGATTCGACGAGCCGGTCCAGCAGGTCGAGCAGCTGTTCGACGTCGGCGAGATGGAGGCCAGCCGTCGGCTCGTCGAGGACATAGATGCCGCCTTTCTCCGCCATGTGGGTGGCCAGCTTGAGCCGCTGCCGCTCGCCGCCGGATAGCGTGGTGAGCGGCTGGCCGATGGTGAGGTAGCCGAGCCCGACGTCGGCGAGCCGCTCGAGGATGGCGTGCGCGGCCGGGGTGTGCGCCTGGCCGGAGCCGAAGAACCCGACGGCTTCGGTCACCGGCATCGCGAGCACCTCGCTGATGTCGCGGCCGCCGAAATGGTAGTCCAGCACCGAGGCGTCGAACCGCTTGCCCTCGCACACCTCGCAGGTGGTGGCGACCCCGGCCATCATGGCCAGGTCGGTGTAGATGACCCCGGCGCCGTTACAGGTGGGGCAGGCGCCCTCGGAGTTGAAGCTGAACAGGGCGGGCTTGACGTCGTTGGCTTTGGCGAACGCCTTGCGGACCGGGTCGAGCAGCCCGGTGTAGGTCGCCGGGTTGCTGCGCCGTGAGCCGCGGATCGCACCCTGGTCGATCGACACCACATCCGCGCCGGCCGGGATTGACCCGTGCACGAGCGAGCTCTTGCCGGAGCCGGCCACACCGGTGATGACGACGAGCACCCCGAGCGGGATGTCGACGTCGACGTCGCGCAGGTTGTGCGTTGCCGCGCCGCGGATCTCCAGCTGACCGGCGGCGGTCCGCACCGTCTCCTTAAGGGCGGCCCGGTCGCCGAGATGGCGTCCGGTGACGGTATCGCTCGCCCGCAGCCCCTCGACTGTGCCCTCGAAGCAGACGGTGCCGCCGGCCGCGCCGGCGCCGGGGCCGAGGTCGACGGCGTGGTCGGCGATCGCGATCGTCTCCGGCTTGTGCTCCACCACCAGCACCGTGTTGCCCTTGTCCCGCAGCCGCAGCAGCAGGTCGTTCATCCGCTGGATGTCGTGCGGGTGCAGCCCGATCGTCGGTTCGTCGAAGACGTAGGTGACGTCGGTCAGCGACGATCCCAGCTGGCGGATCATCTTGACGCGCTGCGCCTCGCCGCCCGACAGCGTGCTCGATGGCCGGTCGAGGCTAAGGTAGCCCAGCCCGATCTCGGCGAACGATTCGAGCGTGTCCCGAAGCGTCGCCAGCAGCGGCGCCACGGACGGCTCGTCCAGGCCACGCACCCACTCGGCCAGGTCGCTGATTTGCATCGCGCAGGCGTCGGCGATGCTGATCTTGTTGATCTTCGAGGACCGGGCCGCCTCGCTCAGGCGGGTGCCGCCGCACTCGGGGCACGTGGTGAAGGTGACGGCCCGGTCCACGAACTCCCGGATGTGCGGCTGCATCGCGTCGGGGTCCTTGGAGAGCATCGACTTCTGGATCCGCAGGATCAGCCCTTCGTAGGTCATGTTGATGCCCGCGATCTTCATCCGGACCGGTTCGTGCTGCAGGAAGTCGTGCAGCTCCTTCCTGGTGAACGTGCCGATCGGCTTGTCCGGGTCGTAGAAGCCCGACTCGGCGTACAGCCGGGAGTTCCAGCCGCCTCCGGTATAGCCGGGGACCGTGATCGCCCCCTCCCGGAGCGACTTGCTGTCGTCGTACAGCTGAGACCGGTCGAGGTCGGTGATCGCGCCCCGGCCTTCGCAGCGCGGGCACATGCCGCCGGTGACGCTAAAACTGCGCCGCTCTTTCACGGTCTTGCCGCCGCGCTCGAACGCGACCGCACCCGATCCGCTGATGGAGGCGACATTGAAGGAGAACGCCTGGGCCGAGCCGATGTGCGGCTTCCCGAGACGGCTGAACAAGATGCGCAGCAGCGCGTTGGCGTCGGTGGCGGTGCCGACCGTCGAGCGCGGGTCGGTGCCCATCCGCTGCTGATCGACGATGATCGCGGTGGTCAGCCCCTCGAGGACGTCGACGTCGGGCCGCGCCAGCGCTGGCATGAAACCCTGGACGAAGGCGCTGTACGTCTCGTTGATCAGCCGCTGCGACTCCGCCGCGATCGTGTCGAACACCAGCGAGC
>DAIOWL010000471.1:0-5797 GCA_036758545.1 Streptosporangiaceae bacterium
CGGCGCCGCCCAGGCCCTGCTCGACCGCTGGATCGAGGTCAGCCGCCGCCTGGCGCCGCGACTGCCGTCTCGCTAGGCCCCCAGATTAGGCCTCGGTGCCAAGTCCCAGCGAGAACGCGGCGTCCAGATCATGCCGGCTGTAGGTGCGGAACGCGATGTGGGTCTCGGTGTGCGTGACACCGGGGACCTTGTTCAGACCGCCGGGGATGACGTCGGCGAGCTCCTCGTGGACGCGGACCCGCACCATCGCTACCAGGTCGAACTCCCCGGTGACCGAGTAGACCTCGCTGACCTCGGGGATCTGCGCGATCGTCTCGGCGACCTCGGGGATGCGCTGGATCTCTGCCCTCACCAGAACGATCGCGGTGACCACCGGATGCCTCCCACGCTTTCTCTGCCAATTATCTCGGGCCAGCTATCTTGGGCCCAGCACGTCTCGGGCGCTTACGCTACTACGTCGCGCCAGGTGCTGAGCTGCCGAAGGGTGCGGATGCCGCGGTGCGCGAGCCGGCGGATCAGCCAGCTGAGCACGTCCGCGGTGGCCCGCGCGTCGGCGAGCGCCCGGTGGTTCGGCGCGGTCCGCGCGCCGAAGAACCCGGCCAGCGTGCTCAGCTTGCAGTCGGGCACCTCGTCCGGGTCCATCACGCGCCTGGCCAGCATGACCGTGTCCAGCACGGTGAAGCCGGGCCAGGCCAGCCCGAGGTCGCCGCACCCGGCGACCAGGAAGCCCAGGTCGAACGGGGCGTTGTGGGCGACGAGCACGCAGCCCTGGGCGAAGTCGAGCAGCCCGGGCAGTACCGCGCCCAGCCGCGGAGCCGCGGCCAGCATCCAGTCGGTGATCCCGGTCAGGTCCGCGATGCCCGGCGGGACCGGCGTGCCCGGGTTGACCAGCGAGGCGAACTCGCCCTGCCGCACGAACTCGCCCCGCCGCCCGCCCGCGCGCACCCGGACTGCCCCGATCTCGGTGATCGCTGCCTGCTCCGGCGACCATCCCGTCGTCTCCAGGTCCACCACGGCGAACTCGAGCAGCCCCAGATCCACCTCAGCCACCCCGCCCAGCCCGCTCCCACCCAGTTCCGCCCCGCCCAGCCCGCTCCCACCCAGTTCCGCCCCGCCCAGCTCGCTCCGGCCCAGCCCCGCCCTGGCCAGCCCCGCCCTGGCCAGCCCCAGCCCTACCCCCGCCGCCAAGCTCAGCTCGGCCGCGCTGGTACCCGGCGCGGACCCCATCAGTTCGCGCCCGTTCGGCCGTGGCTCGGTCTTCTGGGCAGGCTGAGTGTCCCGGGCAGACGACGCCCCCTCGCATTCGTTCGGCACCCGCGATGTCACGCCCGGACTGATCACGCTCCCACGGTAAAACCGCCCTCTGACATTTATCCGCCGCCACGCCGACCCTCATAACCCGCGCCCCGCCGGTACCACCCGCCCCGCCAACCCCGGACGCCAGCCCGGGCTACGACACGAAACCGGTAGGTCGTGGGTCGCGGCCGGGCAGCGCGGTCCCCGAAAGCCGGACTCAGGTCACACCGGAACCACCAGCATCACGATCCAGGTGCGCCGGGCCGGCTGCCGTCCGGCAGGTGGCCGGCTGCGGTCCAGTCGGCGTCCGCTCGATGCTCGCGACACGCGGGTCGGCGTAAATGTCAGACGGCCTCGTTACCGTGTGTCCGTCGATTAACGGAATGCATGGGAGGCGTCATGAAGATTGATTGCGGCCGCTGCGAGATGCGCGGAACGGGCTGCGATGACTGCGTTATCACCGTGCTCGGGCCACGGAGGGCGTCCGGCCTCCCCGCGGCGTCCGGCTACCTCGGCGAAGAGGAAGTGAAGGCGCTCGGCGTCCTCGCGGCCGCGGGCATGGTCCCCCCGCTGCGGTTTTCGCTCCCGGGCTCGACCGTCCTGCCGGGGGCGCGAGCCTGGATGAGGCAGAGCCTCCCTGACACCAAAGCCTCGTGATGCTAGCGTGGCGATCTCATTACACGAGTGAATCGTGGCGTCGTAACGGAATGGCTGGGATTTACCGAATCGGTTGAATCGCCCTATTCGCTTCACTACGCTGGCCCCAAACGTCGCCGGGCCGGTCGCGAGGGCCAAGGACCTGGGCAAACGCCCGGGTAGCGGGGACATGGTGGGGAGTGGTTGGGACGTGAGAACGCGGCTGGCGGGCAGCGCGTCCCGGATCCGCCGCGGTATCGCGATCGCGGCCGGGCTGATCTCGGTCAGCGGTCTCGCGGTCTTCGCCACCGGTGCCGACGCGGCGCCACAGCCGAGCGTCAGCCAGGTCCAGGCCAAGATCAACCAGCTCACTACCCAGTTCGACAAGGTCAGCCAGCAGCTCGACCAGGCCAGCCAGCAGCTGTCCGCCGCGCAGACCAAGCTGTCCCAGGTCCGGGTGCGGCTGAAGAATGCCAACGCCCAGTTCCGGACGGCGCAGGCCAACGTGGCGGCCACCGCGGCGGCGGCGTTCGAGGACAGCGGAGCCACCTCGATCGCGGGCGTGCTCACCTCGGGTGACCCGTCCGTGCTGCTGCAGCAGGGGTCGCTGCTGATGGAGCTGTCGGGGAACCGGAGCGCGCAGACCAGGCAGCTGCTCACCGACGCCAGCCAGCTGGCCGGGGTGGAGCAGGAGATGTCGCGAACCGAGGCCGGGATCGTCGGCCTGAAGCGCCAGCTCGCCAGCCATCGGTCCTCCCTCGGCAAGCTCATCGACACGCAGAAGGCCACCCTGGCCAGCCTGACCGTGCCCCAGCGGCAGGCGGTAACGGACAAGGCGATCGGCGCCAACGGCAGCTCCGCGCCCCAGCAGTACACCGGGCCCACCTCGACCCAGGCGCAGAAGGCGGTCGCGTTTGCCTACGCCCAGCTCGGCTGCCCGTATGTGTATGGCGGGACGGGGCCGTGCCAGCGCGGGTTTGACTGCTCTGGCCTGGCCCAGGCCGCCTGGGCAGCGGCCGGCGTGCAGATACCGCGCGACAGCTATTCCCAGTGGGCCGCGCTTCCGCACGTCCCCCTCTCCTCTCTCCAGCCGGGTGACCTGCTGATCTACAACGGCGAGGGGCACGTGGCCATCTACGTGGGTGGCGGCTACATCATCGACGCCCCGCAGACCGGGATGAACGTGCAGAAGATCCCGGAGAGCACGTCGTGGTACGCCAGCAACCTCGACGGAGCGCTGCGCCCGTAGCCTTATCGCGTGGACGATGGCGGGCGGCCGGAACGGCACCCTGACCTGATACCTCAGCTTCGCCAGATCACGATGATCCTCGTTTTCGACCTGGGCGGACCACTGCTCGCCTATAGCCTGCTGCGCTCGGCCGGGATGAGCGCGGTGGCCGCACTGGTGATCAGCGGTGTGCTGCCCGCCCTGGGCATCGGAATCAGTGCCCTGGCGGACCGGCGGCTCGACGTCATCGGGATAGTCGTCCTCGCTGGCCTCCTGGCGGGTACCCTATTGGGCCTGACCAGCCATAATGCGCGGCTCTACCTACTCGAGGGCTCGGTTCCCTCGGTCGTGTTCGCACTGGGCTGCCTGTTGTCGCTGCGGCTGCGGCGGCCGCTGATTTTCCGCCTGGCGGTGGAGCTCCTCGGCCCGGACACCCGGAAGGGCCGCGATGTCGCGGCTGCCTGGCGGTATCCCGGCTTCCGGCGGGCGTTCGGGATGATCACCGTGGCGTGGGGGATCGCCTATCTCGTCGAGGCCGGCATCCGGGTCGCGATCGTGGTCACCACGTCGACGGGGATCGCCCTGGTCTGCTCCAAGCTGATCCCCTACGTGTTCGCCGTGGTCTTGTCCGCCTGGACGCTCGTATACGGCGAGCACGAGAAGAAGAAGGCCGAACGCCTAGCCAGCGCCGAGGCCGGCGCCGGCGCCGACGTCAGCGCTACCGCCACCGCCAGCGCCGACGCCGGAACGTGACCACCTGCCCCTATACACTCATCCGGTGGCTCGCACGCTGATCGTCACCAACGACTTCCCGCCCCGCCGGGGCGGCATCCAGTCGTTCGTGCACGCGCTGGCCACCGGGCTGCCCGCGGGCACGGTGACGGTGTACGCGCCCGCCTGGAAGGGCGCGGCGGAGTTCGACGAGCGGCAGCCGTTCCCGGTGATCAGGCACCCGACCTCGCTGATGCTGCCCCTGCCCGCCGTGTCCCGCCGGGCCACGGCCATCGCCAGGGAGCACGACTGCGACACCGTCGTGTTCGGGGCGGCGGCGCCGCTCGGCCTCATCACGCCGGCGTTGCGCAAGGCGGGTGTACGACGCGCGGTGGCGCTGACTCACGGCCACGAGGCAGGCTGGGCCGCGCTTCCCGGCGCCCGTAGCCTGCTGCGCCGCATCGGCGACGAGGTCGACGTGGTCACCTACCTCGGGGAGTACTTCAGGGCCCGGCTGGCCCGGGTGCTGTCGCCGCGAGCACAGCGCCAGATGGTCCGGCTGGCGCCCGGCGTGGACGTGACGTTCTTCCGTCCCGGCGCGGGCGGCGACGCGGTCCGGGAGCGGCTGGGGCTGACCGGCCGGCCGGTGGTGGCCTGCGTATCCCGGATGGTGCCGCGCAAGGGCCAGGACACCCTGATCACCGCCTGGCCGCGGATAAAGGCTCAGGTCAGCGGCGCGGCCCTGCTGCTCGTGGGTGACGGTCCCTACGCGCCCAGGCTCAGGCGGCTGGCGCAGCGCCTCGACGTGGCCGACGATGTCATCTTCACCGGCCCGCTCCCGTGGCCCGAACTCCCCGGCTACTACGACGCGGCGGACGTGTTCGCCATGCCCTGCCGGACGCGCCGGGCCGGCCTGGACGTGGAGGGTCTCGGCATCGTCTACCTTGAGGCGTCAGCCACCGGCCTGCCCGTAATCGGCGGGGATTCGGGCGGGGCGCCGGACGCCATCCTCGACGGCGAGACCGGCTATGTCGTCAGCGACGGGCCCGGCGTCGCGGCCCGCGTCACCGAATTGCTCCGCGACCCGGCCAGGGCCAGGGCGATGGGGGAGAAGGGCCAGGCGTGGGTGGAACGGGAGTGGCGGGAGGAGCTCTCCGCTGCCCGCCTGTCCGCGATCCTGGCGGGCTGATAGCGGCTAAGCCCGACCGTTCGGCCTAAGCCTGTCTCAGACCTGTCTAAGTCCCCTCTGAGCAGGAGGAATAGGACTTTCCTCCCATGCGGTCCCGGGGGTCTTACCGCGAGACTCGAAGAGTGACCGGCCAGGGGGCTGGCCGGCACATCGAGGAGGATCGATGCACCCGAGCATGACCCAGAGCCTGGTCTCGGATCACATCAGGGAAGCACACCAGCAGGCGGCGGCGGCCCGCCAGGCCGGCGCGGCGCGCAGCGCCGCCCGCAAGGCAAGCAGCCGCAAGGCGCGGCGTGGCCACTGGCTGGCACGGGGAGTATGACCATGGCCAGGCAGATCAGCGCGCTGGCCCGGCGGGTACGCGGCTTCTTCGCTGAATGCAACTACGCCCAGCGCCGGCTGACCATCGTGAAGACGGCCCCGGACGCGTACCTCACCACGGGGAGCGCGGCGCCGGACGATTACGCCGAGTTCCTGTTCAGGACCTCTGGCATGCTGCTGCGCGAACCGGACGCCCGGCACCGCGCCCACGGCCAGTTCGTCGGCTAGGAACTCGGCCAGGAAGTCAGCTAGGCAGGGGTCGGCCAGACAAAAGCTACGGCGGCCGGGCCGCTCCTCGCCGGCCCGGCCGCCGGCTCACGAGTACCCCGCTCACAAATACTCTGCTCACCAAGACCTCCGGAGGAAGTCCCGGCCTTCAGGCCGGGAAGGAATCCGTGCCCGCGAAGCGGGCGAAA
>DAIOWL010000472.1:0-5788 GCA_036758545.1 Streptosporangiaceae bacterium
CGATCCCCGGCCCAGCAAGCTGGCCTGGCTGCCGTACCTGATCGTGCTGGCCGGCGCCGCCACCGGGATGCTCATCGCCTGGCAGGGGTCGAAGTACGCGGGCCGCGGGGCTGCCCTCATCGGCGCCTCGCTGCTGGTCGCGGCGCTGGCCCGGCTGATCCTGCCGGAGCGCTACGCGGGCCTGCTGGCGTCCCGCCGAAAAGCTTCCGACGTGCTCGGCTTCGCGGTGTTCGGCGCCGCGGTGCTCGCCGTCGCCATAGCGCTGCCATAAGCAGCACGTCCATGAAGGGAACCGGATAACACCATGGCCAAGATCAAGGTGGCGAACCCCGTCGTCGAACTCGACGGTGACGAGATGACCCGCATCATCTGGCAGAACATCAAGGACCAGCTGATTCTGCCCTACCTGGATATCGAGCTCGAGTACTACGACCTCGGCATAGAGCACCGCGACGCCACCGACGACCAGGTCACGGTCGACGCGGCACACGCCATCCAGCGGCACGGCGTCGGCGTGAAGTGCGCGACGATCACGCCGGACGAGGCGCGGGTCACCGAGTTCGGCCTGAAGAAGATGTGGCGGAGCCCGAACGGCACCATCCGTAACATCCTGGGCGGCGTCATCTTCCGCGAGCCGATCGTCATCTCCAACATCCCCCGGCTGGTGCCGAGCTGGACCAAGCCCATCATCATCGGCCGTCACGCGCACGCCGACCAGTACAAGGCCAGCGACTTCGTGGTGCCGGGCCCGGGCACGGTGACGATCACCTACGTCCCCGAAGGTAACCAAGACCAGCCCATCGAGATGGAGGTGGCCCGGTTCACCGGCGGCGGCGTCGCCATGGCGATGTACAACTTCGACGACTCGATCCGCGACTTCGCCCGGGCTACCATGCGCTACGCGCTGAACCGGAAGTTCCCGCTCTACCTGTCCACCAAGAACACGATCCTGAAGGCCTACGACGGACGGTTCAAGGACATCTTCGCGGAGACCTTCGAGTCCGAGTTCAAGGCGGATTTCGAGGCGGCCGGCATCACCTACGAGCACCGGCTCATCGACGACATGGTCGCCCAGGTGCTCAAGTGGGAGGGCGGCATCGTCTGGGCCTGCAAGAACTACGACGGCGACGTGCAGTCCGACGTGGTGGCCCAGGGCTTCGGCTCGCTCGGCCTGATGACCAGCGTGCTGATGACCCCGGACGGCCGCACCGTGGAGGCCGAAGCCGCCCACGGCACCGTCACCAGGCACTACCGCCAGCACCAGCAGGGCAAGCCCACCTCGACCAACCCGGTCGCCTCGATCTTCGCCTGGACCAGGGGCCTGGAGCACCGCGGTGAGCTCGACGGCACCCCGGGCGTCACCGCGTTCGCCCGGACGCTGGAGGACGTCTGCGTGCGGACCATCGAGGGCGGGCAGATGACCAAGGACCTGGCCCTGCTCGTCGGCAAGGACACGCCGTTCCTGAACACGCAGGACTTCCTCGGCGCGCTCGACGAGAACCTGCGCCAGGCGATGGGCTCGTAGAAAACCATTAATCCCGAACGGGCCGAGGTATCCGCCACCCCGCCCGCTGACATGCATTCACGGACGAAGGAGTTCTCCCACATGTCTCGTAAGGGCAAGGTAACCGTCGTCGGGGCCGGGTTCTACGGCTCCACCACCGCGCAGCGGCTGGCCGAGTACGACATCTTCGAAGAGGTCGTGCTCACCGACATCGTCGAGGGCAAGCCGGAGGGGCTGGCCCTGGACATGAACCAGTCGCGCCCGGTCGAGGGGTTCGAGACCAAGGTGACCGGCCAGACCACCGGGCAGGGCGGTGAGGGCTACGAGGCCATCGGCGGCTCGGACATCGTGATCGTGACCGCGGGCCTGCCGCGCAAGCCCGGCATGAGCCGGATGGACCTGATCGAGACCAACGCCAAGATCGTCAGGAGCGTGGTGGAGAACGTCGCCAAGTACGCGCCGGACGCGGTGCTGATCGTGGTGTCCAACCCGCTGGACGAGATGACCGCGCTGGCCGCGAAGGTGTCCGGCTTCCCGCACCAGCGGGTGATGGGCCAGGCGGGCATGCTGGACACGGCCAGGTTCAGCTACTTCGTGGCGGAGAAGCTGGCCGTCCCGGTCGGCTCGGTGCGCACGCTGACGCTGGGCTCGCACGGTGACACGATGGTGCCCGTGCCCTCGGCCTGCACGGTGAACGGCCAGCCGCTGACCGCCCTGCTGCCCGCGGACGAGATCGAGCAGCTGGTCACCCGGACCAGGAACGGCGGCGGCGAGATCGTCGGGCTGCTGAAGACCGGCTCGGCCTACTACGCCCCCTCGGCCGCGGCGGCCCGGATGGCCCGCGCCGTCGCGGAGGACTCCGGCGCGGTCATGCCGGTCTGCGCCTGGGTGGACGGCGAGTACGGCATCTCCGGCGTCTACCTGGGCGTCGAGGCCGAGATCGGCCGGGAGGGGGTACGCCGCGTCGTCGAGCGTGACCTGACCGAATCCGAGCTGGCCGCCCTGCGCACCGCCGCCGAGGCCGTCCGCGCCAAGCAGGCCGACGTGGCCAGCCTCTAACTCAGCTCCACCCGGCCGGGCGCGTTGCCGCGGAAACGCGCCCGGCGGACCGGCACGCAGGCCAGGGCCATCTCGTACTCGAGCGTGCCGAACTCCCGGCTTACCACGTCCGCCCCCAGGTTCCGCAGCAGGCCGGTCATGGCTGCGTTGTCGGCCGCGACCGCGGCGGTGAACCGGCGGATGCCCTCCTGGCAGGCCCGTTCGGACAGCTGGGCCAGCAGCTCGGTGCCCAGGCCGCGCCCTTGCCAGCCGTCGATGACGGTAACGGCGATCTCGGCCGCGTGCGGGTCCTCGCGGTCCCTGACGTACCGGGCGATGCCCACGCCGCCCCCGCGGGCGTGGTCCAGCGCGCCGAGCGCCTCGTGGTCGCGGTGGTCGACGCCGGCGACGTAGCGCAGCCCGGCCAGACCGTCCTCGAGCAGCCCGGCGTCCTCGGGGCGGACCGGCCGGATCAGCACCGCCGACCCGTCGCGCAGCCGTACCGGCCTGCCCTCGGACGGCCGGGGCAACGGCCGACGCAGTGGTCGGCCCAGCGGTCGGCCCAGCGGTCTGCGCAGTGGTCGGCTTCGGCGGGCCGCCTCGGCCTCCGCGAGGAAAGTCCTGGTTCGCTCGCGCACCAGCGCGGCGGAAATCTCTGGATGGATCATCATCGTCAACCGCTCCTTCGTATCCCCCGTTCACGGTGCGGCACGCGCGGCCGCGGCGGCATCGGTGGCCGCCACGGATTCCGCGGATTCCGTATCCGGCACGGATGCCGCCCCGTATCCGTCGCGCGCAGGCTTGCGCTGTGAATCCGACCGACGGGAGACAGGGCATGACGACGACAGAAACGAACCCGATCGACCAGGCCAGGCTCGAGGCCTTCGTCGGGCAGGCGGTCACCGACATGGGTGCGGCCATCTCCGGGCTGCTGCTGCACATCGGCGACCGGCTCGGCCTGTACAAGGCGATGGCGGGCGCCGGGCCGATCACGTCGGCCACGCTGGCCGCCCGCACCGGCACCGCCGAACGGTACGTCCGCGAGTGGCTCGGCAACCAGGCCGCCGGCGGCTACGTGACCTACGACCCGGCCGACGGCACCTACGAGCTTCCGGCCGAGCAGGCCATGGTGGTCGCCAACGAGAACAGCCCGGTCTTCCTGGGCGGCGCGTTCGAGGTCATCGCGTCCTGCTACGCCGACCACGCCCGGTTCACGGACGCGTTCCGCACCGGCGCCGGGGTCGGCTGGCACGAGCACGACGACCGGCTGTTCTCCGGCGTGCTGCGGCTCTTCCGGCCCGGCTACGCCGCGCACCTGGTGGACGCGTGGCTCCCCGCACTGGACGGGGTGGTGGACAAGCTGCAGTCCGGGGCGAGCGTGGCCGACGTCGGCTGCGGGCTCGGTGCCTCCACGATCATCATGGCGCAGGCCTTCGGGCGGTCCACCTTCTACGGCGTGGACAACCACGAGGCCTCGATCACCGCCGCGCGCAAGGCGGCGGCCGAGGCGGGCGTGGCCCAGCGGACCAGGTTCGAGACCGGGTCCGCCCACGAGTTCCCCGGCACCGGCTACGACCTGGTGTGCATGTTCGACTGCCTGCACGACATGGGCGACCCGCTCGGGGCCGCCCGGCACGCCCGCCAGGCCCTGGCGCCGGACGGCACGCTGCTGCTGGTGGAGCCGATGGCCGGCGACGGGCTCGAGGAGAACCTGAACCCGGTCGGGCGGACCTTCTACGGCCTGTCCACGGTGATCTGCACGCCGGGATCGCTGGACCAGGAGGTCGGGCTCGGGCTCGGCGCGCAGGCCGGCGAGCGGCGGCTGGCGGCGCTGCTGACCGAGGCGGGCTTCAGTAGCGTGCGCCGCGCGACCCAGACCCCGTTCAACCTCATTCTGGAGGCCAGGCCATGACACTCGCGCCCATCGCGGCCAGTTCGGCTTGTCCCCGGGCCCGTTCGGCCCCGCCCATGGCTGCGAGCGTCCGGGCCCACTGATAACGGCACCCGGCGGCCGACAGGGCCTCGGCCGCCGGGGCCAGGCCGGCCCGGTCCCCGGCCAGGGCCGCGGCCCGGGCCACGATGGCGGCGGCGATCGGGTTGTCCACCGTGGCCAGGCGCGCCCGGCGGATCCGGCTCGTCACGTCCGGCTGCCCGGTGAGGACGGCCGCCTCGGCCCACACGGCCGCGTACCAGGGCCGCCACATGCCAGCGGCCCAGCCGCGGAACTGCTCGGGCGTCGCGCTCAGCACCTCCATCGCCGCGGCGGCCTGGCCCTGGTGCAGCAGCAGCAGCGTGTCGAAGAACTCGTTGAAGTGCATGGTGGACAGGGCCAGGCCCGGGGTGGCCAGCGCGTCCACGATGTCCAGCCAGGCCGTCCTGGCCGTGTCGTCCCCGCGCAGGCCGTGCACGGTGGCCGCGGCGTAGGCGCCGCGGCTGAGGTTCCCGGCGCGCGGCCGCCCGGCCTGCTCCCATCCGTCGCGGAACTGCCCGGCCAGCGCGAGCGCCTCGTCCCAGTCACCCGTCAGGGTGGTCACGACGATCAGCCGCGCCGTGGCCAGGTGCCCCTCCTCCCGGTGGAATGGCAGGTCCCGGACCCGTTCGGCTAGTTCACGGGCCGCTTGCAGGTCCCCGGCGGCGGTGGCGCACTCGACGGCCATGCACAGCGCGTCGGAGTGCTCGAGACCGGACCGCGCCGTCACCGGCAGCGGGTCCAGGGCCTCCGTCCGGCGCAGCGCGCTGGCCAGTGCGCCGCGGATCTCACCGCGCGCCAGCTGGATCGAGGTGAGCTCGTCCAGGGCCGCGCTCTCGGTCAGGGGATCACCGGCCCGGCGGGCCAGCACGATGGCCCGCTCGGTGAGCTCGGCGGTGACCGGGTCGGTGTCGTCGCCGTTGTACGCCTCGGCCGTCAGCAGCCGGGCCGCCGCGGCCAGGTCCCCGCCCGCCAGCGCCTCCCCCCGGGCGATCAGCTCGTCCGCCTGGCCGTCGCGCCGCCTGGTGGCCATCAGCCCGGGCATCCGGTTGCACATCTCGGCGGCCTGGGCCAGGTCCATGGCCGCCCCGGCCGGGTCACCCGCGCGGACGGCCGCGTCGGCCGCGGCCAGCTGCAGCCGGAACGCGTCGTCGCCGACGTGCCGGGACTTGGCGGCGCCCGCGGCGCAGCGCAGCGCCGCGGCGGCGAGGGCGTCGTCCGCCGCCAATCCCGCGGCCTGTTCGTACCGCCGCTGTGACTCGCTGGGCAGGCCGCGG
>DAIOWL010000473.1:0-5775 GCA_036758545.1 Streptosporangiaceae bacterium
AAGGCCGTGTAGTTGGTGTTGATCTCGGCGGCGTAGTCGCCGTGGTTGTAGGCGAACGCCGGGTTGACCGACACGCACGGCGTGCTGCAGTTGGCCGCGCCGGGGCTCAGGAAGTAGTCCGGCTTGGCGAACATCGCGAACGTCGGCGTCCTGGCCGGGTCGGCGTTGACCATGTGCAGGATCGCCTCCTCGGCCGGGTCGGCCAGGTAGTTCGCGATCGTCTGGGTGGTGCCCGTGTAGGGGTTGGCCGCGGTCAGCCCGGCCACGTCCCGTTCCAGCGTGCGCACCTGCGGGACGTTCGGCCCCGGCTTGCCGGTGACGTAGAACTCCGGCGCGCTGTCGTTCTCCAGGCTGAACGGTGTGGTGTTGTTCTTCTGCGTGGCCAGCAGGCCGGTCATGTTGCCCGCCAGTTCGCCGAACGACCCGGCCGGGTAGCTGCACGGCACGTTCACGCCGTCGCAGTTGGCCGGGGTCGGCTGGATGGCCCGGCCCACGTTGGCGCCGGCCACGTGGTCGCCCTCGTCCGAGCTGAGCTCGAACAGCGTGTTGGCCGGGGTGATGCCGTCCTTGGCCAGCCGCTGGAAAAACGCGCCGAACGCGGTGTTGTAGTACTGCGCCTGGGCGATGTAGCACGGGGTGCCCGGGCCGAGCGCGGACGGCGCGCCCTTGCACGCGACGGCCAGCGCGGGGATGTTCTCGTTCCCGTGGATGTCGGCGATGTAGCCGTTCACCACCGGGACGCCGGACTCCAGCATGTCCGCCATGTACGCCAGGCTCTGCGACGCGTTGATCGGGCCGAACCCGGGGAAGCCCGGGTGGTTGGTGAGGAACGCGCCGTTGATCTGGTTCCCGTTCTCGTCGACCAGGTTGCCGGCCGCGTTGGTGACCTGGAACCCGTTGCGGGTCAGGCTGGGCGTGCCCGCGCCGAGCTGCGGCGCGACGTACCGGTGGCCGAACAGCGCCTGGAACCCGCTGTACCCGCCCGGCTCCTGCGGCAGCGTGTCGGCCACCGCGGTCGCCGACGCGTCGGTCTGCCCGAACTTCACTCCCTTGGCGTCAGCGCAGAAGGCGCTGCCCTGGGCGCAGTGCACGCCGATGCCGACGTAGTCGGCGACCTCGGCGTCCTTGAACCCGTCCGTGTCCGCGTTCAGCTGCGCGACCTCGGGCGACCCGGCGCCGAATACCTTGGGCATGTCCACAGCGGTGTTCTCCAGGACCGTGTTGGCCGAGGCGACCTGGCCCGTGTCACAGCCGGCCCGGGTGAACGGCACCCATGGCGCCGGGGTGACCGTGTTCGGCGCCACGGTGTGCGGCGCGGTGGCCGGCGGTACCGGCGCGTAGACCATGCTCGGGTTGGTGTCGTGGCCGGCGCTCGGCGGGCTCTTGGTGTCGAAGACCGGGTCGGTCCAGTAGGCGAACGAGCCGGCCGGGTCGGTGGTCCCGTCCGCGTTGTAGGCCTGGTAGCTGTTCGAGATCGGCATGCCGTGCCGGTCGCCGTACAGGCCGGTGAACGTGGTCAGGATGTCATCGGCGGTGTGCGCGATGAGCGGCGTGTGGTTGTTGGAAAGGAACGTGCCGTGCCTGGTGAAGAACTTCAGCAGGTTCGGCATCAGCTGCAGGTCTGACGGGACGTTCGGGTTGTCCCGGAAGAAGTGCACGTTGTCGAACATGAGCGTGACCACGTGCTTGACGCCGTTACCCAGGTGGCACGACGTATCGGCGGCCGCCGCGGGCTTCGCGGCGCTGGCCGCCGCGCTGGTGGCGGCCAGCGAGGTCCCCGCCAGGCCCAGCGTGCCGAGCAGCGTCGCCGAGCCGGCGACCGCAGCGACGCGGAACCAGGCCGCCCGGCGGCCTGCGCGTCCGCGCGCGTCCCGTCCTCTCCTCATGAGCTTTTCCTCTCAGCCCTGAAGCGCGAGTCGCCAAGCCGGCGCCGCGCGAGAGCCCACGATGCCACGCTTCAAGCACACTCAGAAGAGGGTTTGAGGTGTCTTTTTGTGTAAATCTGGTGAAACTATGATCACTTTTTGGTTTGAACCTACAAATCATGCCTAACGGCCTAGCTTTTCGCCCCGGCGCCGCCGCTCTGTCCGCCATGGGTGAAGGGGCCCCGCCCCCATCCGGCGTCTCTGCCGCGGGGTGATGGGGCCCCGGCCCCCCATCTAGCGGGGGTCCCGTCACCGTTATCCGAACGGCCAGCCCACCCGACCGAGCGCTCCGGTTGCCTTAGGAGAGCGCGTTGATCTGGCGGGCCAGCGCGAAGTCGTTGACGGTGAGGCCGCCGGCCGAGTGGGTACTGAGGGTCAGCCCCACCTTGTTCCAGTTGATGGTGACGTCGGGGTGGTGGTTGGCCGTCTCGGCCAGGTAGGCCACGGCGCCGAGGTAGAGCAGGGCGTCGCGGAAGTCGGCACGTTGGGTGACCGTGGTGATGGAGCTGCCGTCACGGGTCCAGCCGGGGACCGTGGCGAGCTCGTCGCTGATCTGGGTCTCGGTGAGCAGGCTCATGCTTACGGCATACCATTCGCAGATGACATCATCAGCCGAACGGTCGAGGCAGACGCCGCTGCACGCGGTGCACGCGGGTCTCGGGGCGACCATGACCTCCTTCGCTGGCTGGCAGATGCCCCTGCGGTACGCCAGCGAGACGGCCGAGCACCTGGCGGTGCGGCGCGCCGCGGGCCTGTTCGACCTCTCCCACATGGGCGAGATCGCGGTAGCCGGCCCGCAGGCGGGAGCGGCCCTGGACTACGCGCTGGTCGGCAACCTGTCCGCGCTGCGGCCCGGGCGGGCCAGGTACACGATGATCTGCGCGGAAGACGGCGGCGTCCTGGACGACCTGGTGGTGTACCGGCTGGACGAAGACGAGTTCCTGGTCATCGCCAACGCGGCGAATACGGACGTGGTGTTCTCTTCTGTCCTGGACCGTTCGGCCGGGCACGACGCACGGGTCACCGACGCGACCGGCGACTATGCCCTGGTCGCGGTCCAGGGCCCGGCGGCGGCCGACATCCTCGCCCCGCTGGCCGGCGGCCTGGATCTCGGCGCGATCAGGTACTACGCCGGGGCGTTCGGCGAGGTGGCCGGGCACCGGGCCTGGGTGGCGCGGACCGGGTACACCGGCGAGGACGGCTTCGAGGTGTTCTGCCGCCCGGAAGACGCGGTCCCGATCTGGGAGGCACTCGCTTCGGGCGGCACGGAGGCCGGCCTGATCCCGGCCGGGCTGGCCGCTCGCGATACGCTCCGGCTCGAGGCCGGCATGCCGCTGTACGGCAACGAGCTCGGCCCCGACGTGACACCTTTCGAGGCGGGCCTGGGACGGGTGGTGAAGTTCGACAAGCCGGGCGAGTTCGTCGGCCGCGAGGCTCTGGCCGCCCGTGCCTCGTCCGGGCCCATCCGGCGCCTGGCCGGCCTGACCATCCAGTCCCGCCGGATCGCCCGGCACGGCTACCCTGTTCTGGCCGACGGGGAGGCCTGCGGGACCATCACGAGCGGGGCCCCGTCCCCCACCCTCGGCGTGCCGATCGCGATGGCGTACCTGGAGCCGGGGGCCGACGGAGATGATCACGAGCTGGCCGTCGGCATCCGGGGTGCGCAGGTGCCCGTCCAGCTGACTGACTTGCCGTTTTACCGGAGGAGAACCTAACGATGAGCGTTCCAGCCGATCTGCGCTATACCCCCGAGCACGAGTGGGTCTCGATCGAGGGGACCACGGTCTCGGTCGGCATCACCGAGTACGCGGCCCAGCAGCTCGGCGACGTGGTCTACCTGTCGCTGCCGACCGCCGGCACGAGCGTCACCGCCGGCGAGCCCTGCGGCGAGGTGGAGTCGGTCAAGTCCGTGAGCGACCTGTACTCCCCGGTGGACGGCGAGGTGATCGAGGTCAACAGCGAGCTCGAGGACGACCCCTCCCTGGTCAACGCCGAGCCCTACACAGCCGGCTGGATGTTCCGGGTCCGCGTCGCCCCGGACGGCAACGGGAAGCCGACGCTCCCGGCCGACCTGCTGTCCGCCGGGGAGTACGAGGAGCTGACCAAGAGCGCCGGCTGACGCCGGCGCCCGCGCCGGACGCTAGCGCTTGCGGCGGCGGACGAGGAATACCACGGTGACGCTGACCAGGACGGCTCCGGCGGCGGCGCCGGCTATCAGCGGGTCGACCCGGCTGATGCGCTGGCGGACCTGCTCCAGCGCCCGGCTCACGTTCTTCTGCGGGCTCACCCGGTCGGCGATGGCGTCGATGGTGCGCGCCAGTTGCACGCGGGTCTGCTCGATGTCCGCCACCAGCGCGTCCTGATCGACGGGCTTGGCGTCGGTCTCGGCGTCCGCCATCTGATGCTCCGTTCCTATAGAGGGGCAGTCACCCGGCCCGTTCGGGATGAAGGGTTCATTGTGTCAGGTCCACCACGACCTTTACATCACCTGGCTGCCTGGCGAGCCCTTGCTGCCAGCCGGACAGCGGGACGCGGCGGCTGATCAGGCCGCCGAGCCAGGCCGGATCGGCCCGGGCCAGCGCCCCGACGGCCTGCTCGTAGTGGCGGCGCGCCGCGCTCACCGTGCCGAAGACCAGCGAGTTCCCCAGCACCATCGAGGCGCCGACGCGGCTCATGTCGACCGGCACGCGGCGCTGCCCGGAGGAAATGCCGATCAGGCACATCACGCCCGCCGGGGCGAGCTTGCCGGCCAGTTCGATCATGAGCTCGCCGGCGCCGGTGCACTCGAGCGCGACATCCGGGCACAGGTCCAGGGCCACAAGGGTGCCGGCCGGCCCGTGGTGATACGTCGCGCCGAGCGCCGCGACCAGGGCCGGCTTGGGCCCGGCCGCGACCCGGTCGAAGACGTGCACCTGGTAGCCGCGCTGGCGGCCCAGCAGGGCGGCGAGCATGCCGATCGGGCCCGCCCCGGTGACCAGCGCGAGCCGGTCGGGGCGGGGTTCGGCGGGGGCGCGCAGGACCAGCCGGTCAATCTGCTCCCACGCCTTGGCCACGACGCTGCCCGGCTCGGTGAGCACGCCCAGGTCGCCGAGCTGGTCCGGGACTGCGATCGCGAACCGCGGGCTGACCCGCCAGCGGGTGGCGCCGTACCCGTCCAGGCCCTTGATCCCGCGCTCGGTGTAGCGGCCGTTCACGCAGAAGTCTGGCCGACCGGACGCGCAGGCCGGGCAGGGCACCGGGTCGGGGCGGCGGACCATCCCGGCCACCAGGTCGCCGGGCCGGACCGGCGCGTCCGCGGGGGCCTCGAGGACCCGGCCGAGGGATTCGTGCCCGATGACCAGCCGCGGCCGGCCGGCCGGCGGCTGCCCGCCGCCGCGCAGGACCTCCGCGTCGGTACCGCAGATACCAGCCAGCAGCCCCTCGACCAGGACCGAGCCGTCCTCGGACGGCGGGTCGGGTAGCTCGGCGACCAGCTCCGAGCCGGGGCGGCCCGGGATCACGCTCATCGCCTTCACGTCAGTGAACTTATCCAGCCAGGCTCGTCTCTTCAGTGCCGCCCCCGCGCTGATCCCCGCCCCGGCGTCCGGCGGCGGGAGGGCGTGACGCCGGACCGTTCGGTATCAAGGTCGCCGGCGTCGTGCGGCGCGGAGCATGACCGTGGCGGCCAGCAGGCCGGCGGCGGACAGGGCGGCCAGCCAGAGGGCGGTGCCAGACATGGCCGCGGCCGAGGTGGCGGCGGAGGAGCCGGCGCGGGAGAGGTAGACGGAGCCGATGGCGGCCACGCCCAGCAGCTGGCCGAGCTGCACGGTGGTGGTGAGCAGGCCGGACGCGTCGGCCGCCCGGGCCGCGG
>DAIOWL010000474.1:0-3235 GCA_036758545.1 Streptosporangiaceae bacterium
CGCTACGACGAGGTGTCCGAGCCGGACCGCCTGGTGATGACGGTCCCCGGCGATGTGGTTACCGCGATCACCCTGACCACAGCACCCGACGGCACTACGCAGATCGCCTACGCCTTCGACGTCGATGAGTCCATGCAGACCATGGTTACAGAGAGTGTCGATGACGTCCTCGGTCGGGTTGCCACGGTCCTGGCCGGGACCGCGTAGGAGGCAGGCCGTGTACGCCGACATCAACGGCTTGAAGATGTTCTACGAGATCCGTGGCACGGCAGACCCCGTCAAGGTCCCGGTCGTGCTGCTGCATGGCGCGATCTCCGCGACTGGAACCTCATTCGGGCCTCTGCCGGGCCTGCTGGCACAAACCCGTCAGGTCATCGCCGTGGAGCAGCAAGGGCATGGCCGCACCGCCGACATCGACCGGCCCATGTCGGTCCAGGCGATGGCCGATGACACCCTGGCCCTGCTGGCCCACCTGGGCATCGGCCAGGCTGACCTGTTCGGTTATAGCCTGGGCGCGGGCATCGCGCTGAACCTCATCACCAACCACCCCGCCGTGGTCCGCAAGGCCGTGCTCGCATCGGTGACCTACGACAAGACCGGCCTCCACCCGGAAATGTTCGGCGGGCCAGAATCTGGGGAGTCCGCAGATGCGCCGGGACGCGACCTGCAGATTCCCTTCGAGCAGGAATACCGGGCGCTGGCGCCCGACCCAGGAAACCGGCCGGCCCTGCTGGCCAAGGTCCAGGCGATGGAACTACCCGAGATCACCCCGCAGGCCATCGCTGCGATCGACGCCCCCATCCTGCTGATCATCGGCGACAGCGACATCGTCACACCCGAGCACGCGGTGGCCATGTTCCGGCTGCTCGGAGGAGGAGTGCTCGGCGACCTCGCGCCCATGCCCCCCACCCAGTTCGCCGTCCTGCCGGGCACCTCACACATCGGGGTCACCGGCCGCGCCGACATGCTGATGACGATGATCCCGCCTTTCCTGGACGCACCGTGAGCCGCTCCTGCCCGCAGTTCCCGAGTCTTTCCGCTTCGCAGGCTCCGCTCTCACTGCAGCGGCCTGCTGGCTGCAGGCGGGTGGGCGCTCGGTGCGCGAGGGCTGCGGAGTGGCGATTCCTCTCGTTCGGAGGCCACGCCCACCCAGCCGGACGGCTGGAATACGAAGGACTAGCTCGCCAGCAGTGCACAGTCTTCGCGCTCTCTCATCACTGACTGTTACTTCCGGCCAGTGAGCAGCCGGAACGGACGTGTGCGATCGCGAGCGGCGTGCCGGCGAGCGCGGGCGGTGCTGGCCTGGCTTGCGCGGGGAGATGACGCGCCCGGCGCATCCGGTCGAAGCTGCTCAGGGCGAGTTCAAGTCGGTGGCCGGGCACGCGTCGCGGTCGTTGTCGGTCAGTTGGTTGCCTGGATGTTTCCCGGGCCGCGATGGTGGTGGGAGCTGGCGCATGCCGTGGACTAGTGCCGCTGCGCCCGCGACCGCGCCCATAATGCCGGTGAGGATGAGCAGTACCGTCTGGGCGCCGGACGCCGTGGACAGGAACCCGCCGGCCAGGGCGCCCAGCGGGATGGAACCCCACGCGACCAGGCGAGCCGCGCTGCACGCCGGCCTGGTCTGTCCATCGTCTGTTCGATCACCGCCGCGCACAGCGGCACGGTCCGAGCCCGCCGGCCCGCGGGCGGCCTGATCGTGGAGATCGACCTGCCGCCGGCACCCTCCCCTGCAGGCGAGCACTGACCTGATCGCTGATCGTGGGGACACCACCATCCGCTGCGAAACCCATACAAAACACTGTGATCTGCGCGTCCGGCCACCCGGTCGATGCAAGATGCTGGCCGACCCCGAGTCGGCGATCCGGCCGCCTGGCGATCCGGGCGCACGTCACTTTCTGTGACCAGTCCTAATCCGAGACCACGCTCGTCGACCTGCACAATAAAGTGGACAGCGTCCACTAATTCGGGTTAATGTGTACAGCGTCCACTATCGAGCGCGCACCACTCGGAAGGAATGAGCAGACGTGAAAGACACCCGGGCATCTACCCAGTTGTGGATCATGAACGATCAGGATGCGCTGCGCGCCCGGGCCGGGAAGCTGGCCGCCGAGCCGACCGCAGCCAGCGATGCCACCAGCTGGTTCGAGCTGCTCTACCAGGCGGCGGCACGGGGCGAGGCCACGATCCCCTGGGCCAGTCTCGCACCCAACCCGCACCTTGTGCAGTGGGCCAGGGCCCGCTCGCTGCGCGGCACCGGCCGGACCGCCCTGGTCGTCGGCTGCGGCTTCGGCGACGACGCCGAGTTCGTCGCGAGCCTCGGCTTCAGCGTCGTCGCCTTCGACATCTCGCCCACCGCGATCGACGGCGCGCGCAGCCGCTTCCCGGGCTCCTCGGTGGACTACACTCCGGGCGACCTGCTGAACCCGCCCGCCTCCTGGCGGGGCGCCTTCGACCTCGTCGTGGAGATCTACACTGTCCAGCCACTCCACGGCACCGCCCGTACGACTGCTCTGTCCGTGCTGCCACGCCTCATCGCCCCCGGCGGCACCCTGCTGATCATCGCCCACGCGACCGAGGAGCCCGCCCCCGAACGCGACCCGTCCAGCTTCCCCTGGCCTCTTACCCGCGCCGAAATCGGCTCCGCCGCCGGCATCCTCCACCCCGCCAGGATCGAGCTCCTCCGCGACGACGAAACCCCGCCCACCCTTCGCTGGCGCGCCGAATTCAACCGCACGGCGTGAGATCACCCGCCGCACCCCCGGGGGCCTGGCGGTGCGGGCTGGCCATGAAGCCGATGCCCGCGGCCACCGGCGCGACGATGACCACCCGCTCATATCCGTGCGCCAGGTCGGCGTTGGCGACGGTGCGCATGCCGCCGTCCATGAAACGGCGTCCCCCGATGGTGACCGGCGGCCAGAGTCCGGGCACCGCGCAGCTGGCGCCCACCGCATCTACCAGGCTGGCGTCCCCGGCGGAATCAAACACCGCGAACTCGCCGGTCCGCGCGTCCACCGCGGTCACCTTGAGGGCGCGGGAGGGCCAGACGCTGGCAGGCAGCCGGTCCACGAAGACCTTCCGCCGGTCGGCCTCGGGCATGGTGGACACGGCCCAGCGCCCGCCTGCCGATCCGCGCCCGGGCCCGCTTCGGTCCCGGCTGGCATGTACGTCCCACAGCAGCCTGCCGATGAAGTCCCAGCCGATCCGGGCGGCGGGCTCGGGAGCCGGCGGCGCGAGC
>DAIOWL010000474.1:3335-5774 GCA_036758545.1 Streptosporangiaceae bacterium
ACCGGGACGAACGCCCGGGCCTAGGACCTTCGGCACCACAACCTGAGCGCTCATCACGCCAGCACCGATGCGCGCTGCGTTCTTCTGATGCACCGAGGTGGGCCAGGCGTCGGGGGGTGCATTGATGTCGTTGGATACCCAGGTGCAGGCTAGGACCGCTCGAAGCGCCACGTCGGGCCAGTCCGCTCTCAGCGCCGCCAGGATGCGGCCCAGGATGTGGCCCAGGTTGCGCACCGCCTGGCGGGTCTGCGCCGCCAGGTCGCCCGGGCCGGCGAGCTTCTCGTCAGCGTCGAGCGCGACCTGGCCAGAGACCAGCGCGATCCGCCCCGCCGTGGTCACTGCGTGGAGGCTTGGTCCTTCCGCGACCACCGGGACATCAATGAGCTGGTGAACAGGGGCATGGCAGGCTCGCCTGGTTGTTGCCGCGGAGCCGGGCTGGATCAGCCACAGGTCCGTCCGGGAATCGTGCGGCGGTCCGTCATTGGCTCGGTGCAGGTTGATGAGCGGCCGGGCGCGCCAGGGGACTGGCTCGCTAGGGGTGCAGCCACGGGGCGTAAGACAGGCCGATGATGACGTGTTCCGGCGAGAGTAGGCGCCCGACGGTTTGTCCCCAGGGCTCCAGGCGGGCATCGTGCAGCACGTCGTAGCCGGCCGCGCGGAGTTCGTCGATGCCGTCTTGCACGGCTGCGGGGCCGCCGAGCTCGAATTCGACGCTTGCCTGCGGGCTGGGAACGCCGGCGGGCCAGTCGCCGCCGCCGAAGCAGGCGCGGGCGGCTTGGGTCAGGGGCCAGACGCCGAAGTGCTTGCTGCCGCCGATGGCTTCGGTGTGGATGTAATCGTCGCCGGGGGCGTGGTCCAGTGGCAGGCCCAGTGCGTCCACGTACAGGGCCCGGCTGGCCGCAGGATCGGTGGTGATGGTCGCGAAGCTGGCGATGAACTCGATCTGCACGACTACTCCTCTGGTGGCGTTGGTCCGGTGCCGGGGGGCGCCGGGTGATCGCGAGCGGGCCGGCTTACGGGTCGCGGCCGCTGGCTGGGCAGAGCCGAACGTGTCTCCCGGTCCGCGCGGGCCCGGAGGGTGACTGCCGCGCGGTGGCGGCGAGCAGCGGCTCGGCAGGCGGGTTGCCGCCGCCCAGGGCCGAGTCGGACATCTCAGGTATGCACGACGGTGCCGGGCAACTGGGCATCGATACCACGCCAAACGGGGATCGCCGCGGCGGACAATTCCACCGCCGCCACGGGGACCCAGGCATCGGTAAGCGATCGGCATGCCTGGCACGCTAGGAGCTGGACCGCGGTCTAGGTCAAACTCGCTCGCGAAAACGAGCCTGGGGGACGCGCCCGCTCGTGGCCGGGCATCGGGGACGTGGCACGCGAAGCCGGCATCAGCGTGACGCCCTGCGCCTGTACCAGCCTCAAGCTGATAGCCCAGCTGTGCAGACCGTGAACCTGGGCGCGTGGTTCTGTGCCAGTGGTACGCCTCAGGCTGAGCGCACGGAGCGGCCCCGGCCGCGCGAAAGCGACGCGCCCAGGCTAAGGGCCGGCGCAGGCGGCGGCGCGGTCGTCTAGCGGGCGCCGGCGTCGGCGCGAGTCGGTGAGCGCCGACGGGGCGTAGGCCGCATCGGCCGGGAAGGTGTCGGTTCCTGGCGTCACGATCGCGTCGATGCGATCGAGGACCTCGTCGCTGAGCAGCAGCGAGGCCCCGTCGATCGCGCGCTGAAGCTGGCCTGCGGTGCGCGGGCCGATGATCACTGACGTCACGGCAGGATGCACGGCCGGGAACGCGATTGCCAGTTCGGGGAGCGTGCATCCCAGATCCCTGGCCAGCCGCTCGAACTCGGCCATCGCGGCGTACTTGGCCTGGTTAGCCGGGTTCGACGGGTCGAAGCGCTCACGCGCGAGCACCGGCCGCCCGTGGGTCAGGTCCGCGGCCGTTCGGCTGTATTTCCCGCTCAGGAAGCCGAAAGCCAGAGGGCTCCACGTCATGACGCCCATGCCGAGGTCGGCGCAGACCGGCAGAATGGCCCGTTCGATGCCGCGCGCGAGCAGCGAGTACGGAGGCTGCTCGACCCGGAACGGGAGAAGGCGGCATCGGTCAGCTACGGCGCGGGCGGTCACGATCTGTTCCGCCGGAAACGACGAGCAGCCAAAGGCGCGGATCTTGCCCTGGCGGAGCATGTCGTTCAGCGCAGACAGGGTTTCCTCGGCCGCGGTGGCCTCGTCGGGCCGGTGCACCAGGTAGATGTCGATCCAGTCGGTGTCGAGTCGTCGCAGGCTGTCCTCCACCGCGCGGAGGAGCCAGCGCCGCGAGTTGCCCGACCGGGCTGGCCCGCTCGCCAGCGGGAAGTGGCCCTTCGTGGCGAGTACGACGTCCTCGCGACACCCGCGCAGCGCCTTGCCGACGATGACCTCACTCTCGCCAGCCGAGTACATGTCGGC
>DAIOWL010000475.1:0-2176 GCA_036758545.1 Streptosporangiaceae bacterium
GGTCATCGCCTCGGTTGCGGTCTTCACTGACGAGCCGTCGGCGGCCGTGCTGAGCGGGCTCCCCGGCCTGGAGCTTGATCCGGCCGCCGTGCGCCGCGTGCTGGACGAGCCCGACCCGGTCGAGGCCGGCATCGCCGCGGCCGCCCGCGAGGCCAGGGCGCTGCTCGGCGTCCCGGGCGTGACCGGCGTGAACATCTCCGGCGCGGCGTCGGCCCGTGGCTACGAATTCGCCGCTCAGGTCAAAGCCGAATTGGCCGTGCGGATCAGGGAAGAACGCGAGCATGACCCGTGACGCCGACGACCCGATGGAGGCCGAGTTCGACACCGTGGCGGAGTGGACCGCCGAGGTGGCCGCCGACCTGGGCCCGGAGTACCTCGTCCCGGCGGCCTGCCGGGGAAGCGGGAAGCCTGCCGCCCTGGACTGGCTGCTGGCCGGCTTGCGGGCCGGGGCCGGCGACCTGCTGGTGGACGTCGGGGCCGGCCTCGGCGGGCCCGCCGCGTACGCGGCCGACCGGCACGGCGTCCGGCCGGTCCTGGTCGAGCCGGAGCCGGACGCGTGCCGTGCGGCGGCCCGGCTCTTTGATGCGCTCGTCATCCAGGCCGACGCGACCGCGCTGCCGTTCACGGACGGCGCGGTCAGCCTGGCCTGGTCCCTGGGCGTCCTGTGCACCGCGCCGAGCCGGGACGCTCAGCTGGCCATGCTGCGCGAGATGCGCCGCGTGGTACGCCCGGGCGGCCGGATCGGCCTGCTCGTCTACCTGGCCGTCACGGCGAAGCTGGACGATCCGCCGCAGGGCAACCACTTCCCGACCAGCACCGACCTCCACACGCTGCTCCGCCGCGCGGGCCTGGAAGTGCTGTCCGTAGCGGACTCCCAGGACATGCCTGAGCCGCCGGCCAGCTGGCAGGAACGCACCGCCGCCGTCGAGCGCGAGCTGCAGCGCCGCTGCGGCCAGAACCCGCAATTCGCCGCCGCCACCGGGCAGAGCCACCGCATCGGTCACCTGCTCGACATCGGCCAGCTCACCTCCCAGGTCATCCTGCTCAGCCGAGAGTACGAAGGGGAACCATGACCGCACTGCTGCCCGGTTTCGAGTACCAGCGCGTCGAGGTCGAAGGCGTCGCCGTCAACTGCGCCACCGCGGGCTCGGGGCCACCCGTGCTGCTGCTGCACGGCTACCCCCAGAACCACCTGATGTGGCGCGATGTCGCCCCTGCCCTCGCCGAGGACCACACCGTCGTGCTCGCCGACCTGCGCGGCTACGGCGACTCGGGCAAGCCGGAACCGGACGCCGCCGGTGACGCGTACTCCAAGCGGTCGATGGCCCGCGACCAGCTGGGGCTCATGCGCGAGCTCGGCTTCGCGCAGTTCCAGCTGGTCGGCCACGACCGCGGCGCCCGTGTCTCGCACCGGCTGACGCTGGACCACCCGGAGGCCGTCACCAGGCTCGCCGTCCTCGACATCGTGCCGACCCGGCACATATGGCACAACGTCACCCGGGACATGGCGACGGCCTATTACCACTGGTTCTTCCTCCCGGTCCGCAGCGGCATCCCCGAGCACCTGATCGGGGCGGACCCCGGGTTCTGGGTCCGCTCCATCGTCGGCGCGCTCCTCGGCCAGGGCGCGAGCCTCGACGACGCCGTGATGGAGGACTACATCCGCTGTTTCAGCGACCCGCGGACGATCGCGGGCTCGTGCGCCGACTACCGCTCGGCGGCGACCATCGACCTGGTCCACGACGACGAGACCTTCGCCGCGGGGCACAAACTCGAATGCCCGGTCCTCGTGCTGTGGGGCAGCCAGGGCTTCGTCGGCCGCGGCTACCACCCGATCAGCGTCTGGCAGGAATACGCCATCGACGTCCGCGGCGAGGCCCTGCCCACCGGCCACTTCCTCCCCGAAGAAGCCCCGCCCCTGGTCACCGCCGCCCTCCGCACCTTCCTCCGGTTACCATCAGGCTCATGGACGCCATCGACCTCGCCCACGACGACGTCGGCGACGGTCCGGCCGTGGTGCTCATCCACGGTCATCCCTTCAATCGCGGCATGTGGGCGCCCCAGCTGGCCGCCCTTCGTGACCGCTTCCGTGTCATCGCCCCCGACCTGCGCGGCTACGGGGACAGCCCGGTCACGCCGGGCACGGTGCCGATGGCGCAGCTCGCCGCCGACGTCG
>DAIOWL010000475.1:2276-5772 GCA_036758545.1 Streptosporangiaceae bacterium
GTGCGCGGACGGGCCGAACGGCCGGACTATCAGCCCGTGCTGAAGGCTCTCCGCGCTCCGGCGCTGGTGTGCGCCGGGGATCACGACTCCTATTCCACCGCGGAGATCACCACCGAGCTGGCCGGCTGCCTGCCCGATCCGGAGGTCGTCGTGATGGAGGGCGTCGGGCACCTGCCCAACCTGGAGCGGCCGGACGCCTTCAATACGCACCTGCTGCGCTTCCTCACTTCGGCCCTCCCGTAGCCTGGCCCCATGTGGCCCGCGGTGAACTACGAGCAGTGGCGCGAGACCTGCGACACGCTGCACGCTCATACTCAGGTCCTGGGCAAGCTGGCGACGAGACTCGCCCCGGCCGAGCCGCAGCTCCAGCACGCGGCGCTTCGGCTCACCGCGCGAGGCTGGGAGACGTCGCCGCTGCCCGCACCCGACCGTTCGGGATCCATGGTCGTCGTCCTTGACCTGCGGGTTCACGAGGCGGTGCTTGAGCATAGCGGCGGCCGGACCGCGCGGGTGCCGCTCACCCCGCACCGCTCGGTCGGCGCGGTCACCCGGGACGTGCTGGCCGCAGCGGGCGACCTGGGCGGCCCGGTGCCAATCGACCCGACGCCGCAGGAGGTCTCGTGGCAGGTGCCGCTGGACGCGGACGAGGAGCACAGACACTACGACCCCGGACAGGTCGATAACTACTTCGCCGCGGCGACCCGGGCGGCGCAGGTGCTGGCCGCCTACCGGGCGCCCTACCGCGGCCGTTCCACGCCGGTCAACGCGTGGTGGGGATCCTTCGACCTGGCGGTGAGCCTGTTCTCCGGGCTGCCGGCCGAACCTCCCTCCGCCGACTTCATCATGCGCAACGCGATGGACGCACAGGACGTCGCGGTGGGCTGGTGGCCGGGCGACGGGCGGTACGGCAGGGCGGCGTTCTACGCGTACGCGCACCCGGCGCCGCCCGGCTTCGACCGCGCGACCCTGCCCAGCGGGCGCTGGGATGGCACGCTGGGGGAGTACGTCCTGGACTGGGATGACGTCCGGGAGGCGGAAGACCCGTTCGGCACCGCGCTGGAGTTCGCCCGTTCGGCCTTCCGGCACGCCTGCGTCGTGTGCGGGTGGGACCCGGCGCTGGCGGCCAGCGCCGAAGGGACCCCGCCGCCGGTCGTCTAGGCCTGGCCCCCGCCGAACGCCGCCGCGGCCAGCCGCACGACCTCCTCGTGCGGCACGTCCTTGATGTGCTGGTCGATCGCCCAGCGATGGCCGAACGGGTCGATGAACTGCCCCGTCCGGTCCCCCCAGAACGCGTCGTGCAGTGGCTCGAACTCGGTCGCGCCTTCCGCCAGCGCCCGCTGCCAGACCGCGCCGGCGTCCTCGACGGCCAGGTGCAGCGCCCCGTAGGTGCCGCCGAGCGTCAGCGGCGAGACGATCCCCATCTCGGGAAACTCATCCGAGATAGACAGTGTGCTGTCGCCGAAGCGCAGCTCGATGGTCAGCACCTGACCGCCGGGCAGCGTGATCCGGCTGGCTTCGGTGGCGCCGAGCACCGAGGTGTACCAGGCGGCGGCCGCGTCAGGATTCCGGGTGACCAGATGGCAGGTTAGCGTGCTCATACCAACACTATACAGATTGTCCAGACAGCATGTATATACACAGTGCTGGGTAGGCTCCCGGCATGGTGACACCATCCCGGGCCTCCGGGTCCCCCCGGCCGCACGGGCGCCGGTCCGCGAGCGGCGGCGACACCACGGACCTGCGCGAGGCCATCCTGGCCGCTACCGCTGAGCTGCTCGCCGACCATCAGTTCGGCGACCTCGCCGTCGGAGACATCCTCGCGGCGGCCGGCGTCTCCCGCGGCAGCTTCTACTTCTACTTCGACAGCAAGCACGACGTGCTGGCCGAACTCGTCCGGCGCGCCGTCGCCCGCGGCCACGACGCCGCGGCGCCCTGGCTGGCCGTCCCCGCCGACCCGGCGGCCGCGCTGCGCACCGGCATCACCGCCGGTGCGCAGCTATGGCGGCAGAGCGCGCCGGTGTTGCGTGCCATCGTGGAGAACTGGCGGACCGACCCGCGCCTGGAGGCGCTGTGGACGGAGCAGATGCAGACCTTCACCGACGCCACGGTGGCCCAGATCAACGCCGACCCGCGCGCCCGGCAGCGGCTGGCCGGCGTGGACATTCCGGCCCTGGCCAGCGCGCTGACCTGGCTCGGCGAGCGCCTGTACTACCTGGCCGCGACCGGCACCCCGCCCTTCGACGACCAGGACACCCTGGTCGCCACCCTCCTGCACATCTGGACCACGGCCCTCTACGAGGACACGTCCACCCCGTAGCGCGCCGCGAGGGCGGTGATGGTCAGCGCCTGCCCGGTCAGGCCCATCACCTCCGGGTCGCCGGCCAGCGCGACGATCGTCCGCCCGACCCCCTCCGGCGATTGCGAGGACGACAGGTCCACCTGGTCCGCGAACTGCATCACGCCCTCGGTCCGCACCCAGTCCGGGTGCACCGCGAGCGAGGCCACGCCGTGCTCACCTAGCTGTATCGCGGCGGCCAGCGCGAGGCGGTCGTCCGCGGTCTTGGCCATCGCGTAGGCGGCGCCGAACGCGTGCTGCTCGGTCTCCGGCACCGCCACCGAGACCGTCACCACCAGGCTGTGCGGGGTCGCGATGAGCAGCGGAGCGCACACCACCGCCGCGACGTAATGCGCTCGCACCCCGCCGCCGAACATCGCGTCGAACAACTCGAGCGGCTGCTCCCAGAACGGCGCGTTCCATTCCTCCCAGCCGCCGGCGTTCAGCCTCTCGTAGCCGGCCCACGCGTTGTTGACGAGCAGGTCCAGCCGACCGTGGTCCGCCGTTATCCGCGCCGCGACCGCCCGGACTGCCTCGTCGTCGCGGTGATCGCAGGGGACCGCGACACCCGACCCGCCGGCCGCGGTCACCGCGTCCGCCGTCTGCTCCACCGTGCCGGGCAGGTGCCCGGTCCGACCGCCCGCCGAGGATCGCGCGGTCACGTATACCACCCAGCCGGCCTGCCCAAGGGCGACCGCCACGCCACGGCCGACCCCGCGGCTGCCGCCGGTCACCCAGGCGACCCGCCGCGGCGGAGTACCGTCCTCATCCGCCATGCGCTCACCCTAGCGTGCGCAGCCACGCCGATCCGGTGGCCCGCCGCACCGCACTGCAGACGATTGTCGTGGTATAGACCTGTTTCGCTCCGGCGCCTATCGGGCAGGGCAATTACCGGCCTGTGACAGCAACGCGGCTGACCCGCACCCGCGATCCCTGGAGCATGAGGATGACCTTCCCGGAAACGCCACGTTATGTCGAGATCAGGAACGGCGGCGAGGTCGTGGTCGCGGCCGAGGTGACCATGCCCGTCGCGGGCACCGCGAGGACCTCACTACGCGCCGCGGCCGGTCACGTCGCGCCCGGCTGGCGCACCGACCTGGTCGACGCCGTCATGGATCTGCCCGAGGTACAGGCCAGCCACCGCCTGGAGGCCACCGTGCC
>DAIOWL010000476.1:0-5762 GCA_036758545.1 Streptosporangiaceae bacterium
GGCTAGCGGTTACTCAGTCCACCAGTCCTCGTCATCTTCCTTGCCGTTGGCGGCCTGCTTCGTACTGGCCTGGGTCGCCGCGGGGGAGCCGCCGTTGGCCGGCCGCTGCTGCGCCGCGGTGGGCGCCGGCGAGACCTGGGTGACCTGGTGGTTGGCCGGCTGGGCGGGCTGCACGGCAGTAGGCGCCGAGCCGCCGTTGCCGTTGCGCGGCGCGTTGGCCGGAGCCGCCGGGGCCGCCGGGGCCGCAGGGGCGACCGGAGCCACCTGGGTCGGGGGAGCGGCCGGAGCCGACTCCGCCGCGATGGCCTGCTTGGCGGGCGGCGCCTGCACCGTCGCGGCGTCCATGCCGGGCAGCAGCTGGCCGCCGAGCAGCTGGCGCACCTGCGCCAGGTGGGTGGCGATGCTGTCCTTCTGCCTGGTCAGCTCGTCGACGTCGCGCTGGGCGGCGGCGCGCCGCCGCTCGGCGTCGGCCTTGGTCTCGGCGAGAAGCTGGTCGGCCTGGGCCTTGGCCTGCGACACGACCTGGTCGGCATTCTTCTTCGCATTAGACACCAGCTGCCGGGCGTGCGAGTCGGCGTCGCGGCGCGTCTGGTCCGCCTGCGCGGACGCCTTCGCCGCCCGCTGCTCGGCGGTGGAGGCCCGCTGCTCAGCCTCGGAGACGAGCTTCTGCGTGGCGGACTGGGCGGCGGCGAGCCGTTCGGCTTCCTGCCGCTCGGCCTCTTCGCGGCGCGCCGCGAGCTGGATCTCGAACTCGGCCTCGGACTGGGCCCGCTGCGCCTCGCTCTCCTCCAGGATCCGCTGCGCCTGGCTGCGCATCTCGTCGGCCTGCCGCTTGGAGGTGGTGAGGATCTCGTCCCGGTCCCGCTTGGCGGTGGCCTTGAGCTGGGCCACCTCGCGCTCGGTGCTGGTCCGCAGCTTGGCGATGTCACGCTCGGCCCCGGCCCGCTTGTCCGCGACTTCGTGGTCCGCCGTGGCCCGGAGCTTGGCCACCTCGCGCTCGGTGGTGTTGGTCAGCTCGTCGGCCTCGCGCCGCGCGGTGGTCCGGATCGAGTCCGCCTCGCGCTCGGCCGCGCCGCGCAGGTCGTCGGTCTCGCGCTTGGCGTTGGCGCGCAGCTCGGTGGCCTCGTTCTCGGCCGCGGCCCGGAACTCCGCCGCGTCGACCTTGGCCGCCGCCTTGATCTCGTTGGCCTCGGACCTGGCCGCCTGGACGAGTTCGGTGGCCTGTTCCTCGGCCAGCCTCAGCAATTGTTCAATACGGGCACCCAGGCCGGAGTAGGTCGGGCGCTCCTGCTCCTGGATCTGGCGATGCGCGTCCGTCAGCTGCTGCCGCAGCCCCTGGGTCTGCTCGCGGTGCTGGCGCACTTCGGTTTCGATCTGCCTGATGTGCTCGTCGACCTGATGGCGGTCGTAGCCGCGCATCACCGTCGCGAACTCGCGCGGCGGGGCCTCTTCGAAGAAGTTGGTCAGCTGGGCGTCAATGTCCGATTGCATATGGCCTAATCCTGGCTAGACGTGAAGGCGACGGAAATTTTTACGGCGGGTGTCAGCCATGGCGGGTACGACTCTCGCCCGGTGACAGGCAGACTACTCTTACTTGGGTGATTTGGCGGGTCCTTCAGAGTTCTCTATCCTATCCGTCCGGTTAAATCACCTTATCTACAGTATGGGGCATCACGCTCGGCATCACGCTCAGCTCAGCGGCTGTACGAGTTCGGTCAGCACGCCCCCCAGATCGCCCGGGTGCAGGAAGGCGATCGAGGCTCCCATGGACCCGTGCCTGGGCCGCTCGTCGACCAGCCTGATACCGGTCCCGGCCACCGTGGCCAGGGCTTCTTCGATATTCGCGACCCCGTACCCCACGTGGTGGATCCCCTCGCCGCGGCGGGCGATGAACCTGCCGACCGGCGTGTCAGGGGACAGCGGCTCGAGCAGCTGGATGTAACCCACCCCCAGCGAACCCGGGCCGGCGCCCATAGCCCCCGCCGGCCCGACGGCCAGCATGGCCTCGCGGACCCCCTGCTCCTCGTTCTCTTCCAGCGACAGCACCCCGAGGCCGAACGTCTCCCGGTACATGTCGATGGCACGGCGCAGATCGCGGCAGGCGATGCCGACGTGATCGAGGCGGGTCAGCAGCGGTAGCACCATGATTTCCTTCCGGATACCACTAGGTATCGTGGCAGACATGAGCGATTCACGTCAGCCGGTCATTGCCGGGGCGGCGAGGACACCGGTAGGCCGCCTGCTCGGGGCCCTCGCCAGCAAGTCTGCCAGCGAGCTCGGCGGCGTCGCGATCGCAGCCGCCCTCGACCGCGCGGGCGTCGCCCCGGACCAGGTGCAGTACGCAATCATGGGGCAGGTGCTGCAGGCGGGCGCCGGGCAGATCACCGCACGGCAGGCCGCGGTGGCGGCCGGTATCCCGATGACCACCCCCGCGCTGACGGTGAACAAGGTGTGCCTGTCCGGCCTGGACGCCATCGCGCTCGCGTCGCAGCTGATCCGGCTGGGCGAGTACGACGTGGTGGTGGCGGGCGGGATGGAGTCCATGACCAGGGCGCCGCACCTGCTGCTGAACTCCCGGGCCGGCTACAAGTACGGGCCGGTCACGGTCGAGGACTCGATGGCGCTCGACGGGCTGACCGACGCCTTCGACCACCTGTCCATGGGTGAGTCCACTGAACGGAGCGGCCGCGAGCTCGGCATCACCCGCGAGCAGCAGGACGAGTTCGCCGCCATGTCCCACCAGCGCGCCGCCGCGGCCGCCAAGAACGGCTTGTTCGCCGCCGAGATCGCCGGCGTGCCCACCTCCAGCAAGGGTGAACAGCTCACCGTGACCGAGGACGAGGGCATCCGCCCGGGCACTACGGCCGAGACGCTGGCCAGGCTCAGGCCAGCCTTCAGCCAGGACGGCACGATCACGGCCGGGACCTCCTCGCAGATCTCGGACGGTGCGGCCGCCGTCGTGGTGACGTCCGCGGAATATGCCGAACGGGCCGGGCTGAACGTCATAGCGGAGATCGGGGCGCACGGGAACGTGGCCGGCCCCGACAACTCACTGCACTCCCAGCCGTCCAACGCGATCAAGCAGGCCCTGGCCAAGGCCGGCCGGTCCGTGCCGGACCTGGACCTGATCGAGATCAACGAGGCGTTCGCGGTGGTGGCGCTGCAGTCCATGCGCGAGCTTGGCGTCAGCCCGGACGTGGTCAACGTGAACGGCGGCGCGATCGCCATCGGCCACCCGATCGGGGCCTCCGGCGCCAGGCTCGCGGTGCACCTGTGCTACGAGCTCCGCCGCCGCGGCGGCGGGCTCGGCGCGGCCGAGCTGTGCGGCGGCGGCGGGCAGGGCGAGGCGCTGCTGCTCCGGGTGCGCGGCTAGCCCGCCGGTGGCGGACGACACGCTCGATAAGGCCAGGGCCGGTGACACGCGCGCCCTGGCTAGGCTCCTATCTCTTGTCGAGGACGAGGCTCCTGCCGTCCGTTCGGTCATCAAGGACCTCCTGCCGGCCACCGGCGGGGCCCGGATCATCGGCCTGACCGGTTCCCCCGGGGTGGGTAAGTCCACCGTGACCAGCGCGCTGGTCACCGCGTTCCGCGCGGCCGGCCGCACGGTGGCCGTGCTCGCGGTCGATCCCACCTCGCCGTTCTCCGGCGGCGCGCTGCTCGGCGACCGGATCCGGATGCAGGAGCACGCCGCGGACGAGGGCGTGTTCATCAGGTCGATGGCGAGCCGGGGGCACCTGGGCGGGCTGGCCGCCTCCACTCCGCAGGCCATCCGGGTGCTGGACGCGGCCGGGTTCGAGCTGATCATCATCGAGACGGTCGGCGTGGGGCAGGCCGAGGTGGCCATCGCCTCGCTCGCGGACTCGGTCGTGGTGCTGCTCGCGCCCGGGATGGGGGACGCGATCCAGGCGGCCAAGGCCGGCATCCTCGAGGTCGCCGACCTGTTCGTGGTGAACAAGGCGGACAAGCCGGACGCCCAGCAGGTGGTCAGGGACCTGCGGAACATGATCGCGCTGGCGGACCGCACCGAGGGCGACTGGAAGCCGCCCATCGTTACCACGGTCGCGGTCAAGAGCGAGGGGATCCAGGAGCTGGTGAGCCGGCTGAACCAGCACTGGTCCTGGCTCAGCGACAGCGGCGAGCTCAAGCACCGGCGGCAGGCCCGGGCGCGCGAGGAGCTGACCGCGCTGGCCTTCGCCGCGCTGCGCGGGCGGCTGGCCGCGAGCCGGCTCGACGAGCTGGCCGGCCAGGTCGCCGACGGCACCCTGGACCCGTTCCAGGCGGCCGATGAACTGCTGGATCAGTGATTAGGTTGACGGGGCCCCTACGGTTATACCCGTGAGCAAGCCGCTGGAATTGCCGTTTGACCCGATCGACCGGGCGGCCCAGATATGGGAACGCAGGTTCGGTCCCTCGCCGTCGATGGCCGCGGTCACCTCGATCATGCGGGCCCAGCAGATCCTGCTCGGTGAGCTCGACGCGCTGCTGCGGCCGTACGGGCTGACGTTCGCGCGCTACGAGGCGCTGGTCCTGCTCACCTTCAGCCGCCGCGGCGCGCTGCCGCTCGGGGTGATCGGCGAGCGGCTGATGGTGCACCCCACCAGCGTCACCAACATCATCAGCCGCCTGGAACGCCAGCAGATGGTGGTCCGCAGGCCGAACCCTTCCGACGGCCGGGGCCGCCTGGCCGAGATCACCGACGCGGGCCGGGACGTGGTGGAGCGGGCCACCCGGGACCTGATGGCGGCGGAGTTCGGCCTCGGCGGGTACGAGCCCGGGCAGCTCAAGGAGATCTTCGACCTGTTCCTCCAGCTGCGGCTGGCGGCCGGCGACTTCGTCCCCGAGACGCAGGACGCGACCTAGGCGCCCGGACCCGCGGGAGCCCTGCTCTCCCGCAGGCCCGGACCCCTAGGAGCCGTTGAGCCGGGAAGCCGTCCATCTCTGCCCGCCGTCGAAGGTGAACCACACCGTGCCGGCCGACGGGTCGGCGGGCAGCGCGATGCCCTGCTCATCGGTGGTCATGCCGATGTAACGGAACCCGCCGGCCGGCGCGCCCCCTCGAACGTCCGCCGTCCGCCAGCTCATCGCACCCGCGGGCAGCAGGTCGATGCCCTGGTCGGTGGCGAGCATCACGCTCTTTGTCGGGCTGGCGGCCAGCCCGAAGGCCACCCCGGCGGCCGGGGCCGTGGCGATCTGCTCCCAGCTCACCCCGCCGTTTTTCGAGGAGTAGACGAACTTCTGCTGGGTCGAGACCGACGGGCTCGTCCCGCTGCTGGCCGAGACGCAGGCCAGGAGGAGGTCGCTTGCGTTCACCGCGCCGAGCAGTGCCCCGGTCGGCTGCCCGTTCCCCCGCGCCGGGCCGACCGGGCACGAGGCGACCAGCGAGCTCACCCGCGTCCACGGCCCGCTGCCGTCGACCGGGCCCGCGTACAGCTCCCCGCCCGGCGCGAGCAGGTAGCCGCGGCTGCCGGTGAGCACCAGCTGGGCGGCCTCGCTGGCCGCTCCGTTGGTCAGCCCGGTGGTCGAGGCGCCCACCGGCGCCCAGGTCCCGCCCGCGGCCGACGCCGAGTAGAGCGTGAACCTGGTGCAGTTGACGGCGTAGGCGGGCCCGTCGCCGGTGCACGACGCCCACACCGCGAACACCCGGTCGCCCACCGTCTCCAGGGCCGTCACCCGCAGCCCGCCGGTGTCGACCCGGACCCAGGTCCGGCCGGCGGTGTGGGTGGCGTACAGCTGGGGCCCGTAGGCCCAGCCGTTCTTCAGGT
>DAIOWL010000477.1:0-5761 GCA_036758545.1 Streptosporangiaceae bacterium
GCGCGCTAGTGGGAAGCTTGTGCTGTGTCCGATGCGGAAAGCACGCTGATCACCGGGATCGGTGAACTGGTCAGCAACGACGGCGAGCCCAACGATGGCCAGCCCGGCCATCGCCAGCAAAACGATGGCCAGCCGGGCTCCTTTGCTGCGATGACCGACGCTGCGCTGGTCATCGCCGGGGGAAAGGTGGCCTGGACCGGCCCGGCGTCGCGCGCGCCCGCCGCCGACACGGTGGTCGACGTGGCCGGGCGGGCCGTGCTGCCCGGGTTCGCCGACTCGCACGCGCATCTGGTCTTCGCCGGGGAGCGCAGCGCGGAGTTCGCCGCCCGGATGGCGGGCCGGCCGTACCGGGCGGGCGGCATCCTGGGCACGGTCGAGGCGACCCGCGCCGCCTCGGACGCGGCGCTGCGGGCTAACCTTCGGCGGCTAGCGGCCGAGATGCTCCGCCAGGGCACGACCACGTTCGAGTGCAAGTCCGGATACGGGCTGACCGTGCCGGACGAGGCGCGTGCGCTGGCGCTAGCCGCCGAGGTAACCCCCGAGGTCACCTACCTCGGCGCGCACGTCGTGCCGCCCGAGTTCGCCGCCGACCCGGCTGGCTACCTCGACCTGGTATGCGGGCCGATGCTGGACGCCTGCGCACCGTCGGCCCGCTGGGTCGACGTGTTCTGCGAGGACGGGGCGTTCGGCGCGGACGAGGCCGCCGCGGTACTCGCGGCGGGTCAGGCGGCGGGCCTGCACGCCCGTGTGCACGCCAACCAGCTCGGACCGGGCCCGGGCGTCCGGGTCGCAGCCGAGGCGGGCGCCGCGTCGGCGGATCACTGCACGTTCCTGACCGACGACGACGTGGAGGCGCTTACCTCGACCCCGGTGGTCGCGACCCTGCTGCCCGGCGTGGAGTTCAGCTGCAGGCAGCCGTTCCCGCAGGCGCGCCGGCTGATCGATGCGGGCGCCGTCGTGGCCCTGGCCACCGACTGCAACCCGGGCTCCTCGTTCACGTCCAGCATGCCGTTCTGCATCGCGCTCGCCGTGCGCGAGATGGGAATGACCACGGAGGAGGCGGTCTGGGCCGCTACCGCGGGCGGCGCCAGGGCACTGCGCCGGACTGATATCGGTCATCTCGGCGTCGGGGCGCGGGCCGACTTGATCCTGCTGGACGCGCCGTCGCACACCTACCTGGCCTACCGCCCCGGCGTCCCGCAGATCGCCGCCGTCTGGCAGGCAGGCAGCCTGGTCGCGGGCGCGGTTCCCTGACCCGCGCGGCGAGCCCGGCCCCCGGGCCCGCTTGCCCGCCCCGGCGCCTAGCCTCGGCCCGTTAGCCCGGGCCCGGCCCGCTACCGAGCTGGGGCGGCCCGCTACCGACCCGGGCGGGCAGGTAACGGCCGCGGAACCTGATCAGCGGCTCGCCCGAGCCGGCCACGTAGACCACGCCGGTGACACCCGCGATGACCAGGATGTGATCCCCGGCGGTGACCAGCCGCTCCGCCGCGCACTCCAGTGCGGCCAGGCCGCCCTCCGGGATCAGCGCCCCGGACCCGGGGCCGCGCCGGTGCGGCACGTCGTCGAGCATCAGCCGGGCAGCGGGCCGCCCTGAGGCGGCGAACCGGCCGGCGAGCACCCGCTGCCCGGCCGCGAGCAGCGTCACCGCGAACCGCGTGACCGGCTCATCCGGGCGGCTGAAGAGCTCCGCCGGATAGGAACCGGACATCAGCGATAGCAGCACCAGGGGCGGCTCCGCCGACACCGGGCTGAACGAGCTGACCGTGGCCCCGATGTCATCCCGCCCGTCCGCCACTGTCACCAGCGTGACCGCGCCCGCCCAGGCCGTCCGAACCCCCGTCAGGTCCGCCCCCGGGTCCATACCAGTCACGCCCTCCGGGGGACGCGATGGGTGGCCGAGGCGGGAACGCCGGTCCGTTCGGTCATCTGATTGTCCAGTGGCCCGGTAGCATCAGCGGTCCGTACGGCGACAAGCCGGCCTGGGCGGCAAACCGCCAGGCGGGACCCCAGGCGTCGGCGAACCGGAGGTCCAGCGCGGCCGCGGCGGCCGGGCGGGACTCGCTCGACTCCGGCGCTCGCAGCTGGTCGAACGGGGTCAGCCGGGGGTAGGCGCGCAGCGGCGCGTCGGCGGGCAGCCCGGCCCGGCGACGGGCGATCCCGGCCGCGGCCGACATCCCGCCCAATTCGTCGACTAGGCCGTTCCGCGCCGCGTCGGCGCCGGTCCAGACGCGTCCCCTGGCGATCTCGTGCACCTGCTCCACCGTCATCCGGCGGCCCGAGGCCACCTTCTCGGTGAAGTCGCGGTAGATCGCGTCGAGCCAGTTGTTGATCCGCTGCCATTCCTCTTCGCTGAACGGGTGCGTGGGCGCGAACATGTTCGCCCCGCGGCCCACGGACACCGAATCGGTCGTGATGCCGATCCGCCCGAACGCCTCCTCGAACACCGGCTTGCCGGCGATCACGCCGATTGACCCGGTGAGCGTGCCCGGCTGCGCCACGATCACGTCGGCCGCCATCGCGATGTAGTACCCGCCCGAAGCGGCCACGTCGCTCATCGACACCACGACCGGCTTGCCCGCCGCGCGGGTCCTGACCACCTCGCGCCAGATCGTGTCCGACGCGACGGCGGACCCGCCGGGGCTGTTGACCCGGAGCAGCACGGCGCGGACCCGGTCGTCCGACGTCGCCGAGCGCAGCGCGGCCGCCACCGTGTCCGAACCCATCGAGCTGCCGCCCAGCGGGCTCCGGCCGCTGCGGCCCTGCCTGATCGGCCCGGTCGCGTAGATCACCGCGACGAAGCGCTCGCGCGGGTTGGGCAGCTTCTTGGCTCGCTGGGTCAGCGTGTGCGACCGCTGGTAGCGGGCGACGAACTGCAAGATCGCGTCTGGCCCGGCCTCCTTGCGCACCTCCGCGTAGACCTCGTCCCGGTAGGCGAGCCTGTCGACCAGGCCTGCGGCGAGGGCGTCTTCGGCCAGGAACGGCCCCTGGTCGAGCAGCGCGCGGGCCTGCTCCACCGTCTTGCCGCGGCGCTCGGCGATCGCGGCGATGATCTGCTCGGCGATGGATTCGGCCAGGCGTTCGGCGGCCTCCCGGGCGGGGCCGGTGAAGCCGCGTTCGGTCAGGTTGTCGGCGGCCGACTTGTACTCGTACCGTTTGGCGCTCTGGAAGGCGACGCCGGCCTTGGCCAGGGCGTCGTGCAGGAACAGCTGCTCGACCGCCACGCCGGTGAGCCCGACCGACCCGGACGGCTGCAGGTAGATCCGGTCGAACGCGGTGGCCAGGTAGTACGGCACGTTGCCGTGGGTGAACTCGCCGAAGGTCTCGGACCAGGCCACGGCGAGCTTGCCCGACTCGCGGAACGTGCCGACCGCCTCGCGCAGCTCCTGCATCCGGGCCAGCCCGATCCGGCCGCCGCCCACCTTGACCACGAGGGCGCGAACCCGGTCGTCCCGGCCGGCGCGTCGCAGGCCATCGATGATGTCCTGCATGCGCGCCTTGCGTCGCGACAAGATCGCCGACAGCGGATCACCGATCGGGCCTTCCCCGATCCCGTCGGTCAGATCGAGTTCGAGGATCAGCGGGCCCGTCTGGCGCTGCCGTAGCCTGGTGACCTGTTCGGTGATTTGCCGGGCGAGTATCGCGTCTGCCATGCGGCCAGCTTACGGTGCGGAGGAGATGGGAATCGGCGGGCAACCGGTGACAGTCGTCGTAGATGTCGCCAACGTGATGGGCTCACGCCCCGACGGCTGGTGGCGGGACCGGGCCGGGGCCGCGGTGCGCCTGCACGCCGACATAACCCGGCTGGCCGGCAGCGGCCGCGCCATCCTGCCGGACGAGCGCGGGGAGACAGGGACCGAACGCGCGGGCGTTCCCGGGTTCGTCATGGTGCTGGAGGGCGCGGCCAAAGCCGCCGCCGCCCGCCTCGCGTCGCCCGAGCCGAACGCGTCGCCCGAGCCGGAAGCATCGCCGGTGCGGCCGGGGGAGGTGCGCGTGGTCCAGGCGGCTGGCTCGGGGGACGACGCGATCGTTTCCGTGGTGCGCCGGCTGCCCGGGCGGCGCGTGGTCGTGACCGCCGATCGAGAGCTGCGCGAGAGGTGCGTGGCGGCCGGCGCGGAGATCCGCGGGCCGGGCTGGCTGCTCGGCCTTATATCCGGCTTATTTCCGGCTGGGCCGAACCCGCTGCCGCCGCCCTGGTCGGCAACATTGCTGGTCATGGGGTAGTGTTCGGGCCACCCGGCCCGTTCAACCGGGTGGCCCCACTTCCCCTTGCAGGCCGGCACGCTGGGGCGCCGGAGCGAGAATCGTAGCAGTCGCCAAGCCGCACTCGCCCGAGATAGGTCCATACGTACGGTTTGGAAAATCCTGTGAGAACCGGCTTTACTGGGGCCATCACCCCGGCCCGGACGCTGGAACGGATGATGCCCGTGCGAGTGCTGATCGCCGTCCTTATTGTCTTGCTCGCCTGCCTGCTGGCCGCCGCGGTCGACCGGGCCATCAAGACGACCAAACGCAACCGGCGGCGCCTCGACGCCACCCGCCGGCTTGCCGCCGCCGCGGAGCAGGCGGAGGCAAAGCACAAACGGCGGAAGGCCGCCGAACAGGTCAGCGGCGCGCTCACCTCGGTCATGCCGACCATCCACGACGTCGACACCCGCCACGTGGACGAGCCAGGCGGAACCACCCCGACCTGACCGTGCGTCTACCCTCGCGCAGGCGGGTAACTCGTTGGCGGCATGCATCAGGGGTACACCTAGAACCCCAGAATCCTTCATGATCATGCGGATAAGTACCCAGGGTGGTGCAGCGCGCTCCGCATCGCGCGACGGGGCGGCGAGCATGCCGAAACCGGGGCGGCCGGGAGACCGGGCATGCGACCAGCGACAATGGGTTCGTGCAGGTCGTCGTGCTCGCTGACACTCACGCGCCGCGCCGGTGGCGGGTTTGCCCGCCGCGGGTGGCCGAGCACCTGCGCACGGCCGACCACATCCTGCACGCGGGCGACGTCTGCACCGCCGCGGTCCTCGCCGAACTGGAAGAGTACGCCCCGGTGACCGCCGTTCTCGGCAATAACGACGGCCCCGACGTGGCCGAATGGGGCGCGCCCAGGACCGCCGAACTAGACCTGGACGGTCTGAAGGTCAGCATGGTGCACGACAGCGGCGCGGCCGCCGGGCGGCTGACCCGGCTGCGCCGCAGGTTTCCCGCTGCGGACCTCGTGGTGTTCGGGCACTCCCACATCCCGCTCGATGAGTCCACGCCCGGAGCGCCCGGAGCGCCCGGAGGGCCCGGAGCGCCCCGACTGCGGATCTTCAACCCGGGGCGGATCTTCAATCCGGGATCGCCCACCGACCGCAGGCGCCAGCCGCATGGCACGCTCGGCCTGCTCCAGATCCAGGATGGCCACCTGATCACGGCCGCCATCGTGCCTGTCACCTAGCCGAATTAACAGCCGAATAAACGCAATAAAACATAAGGCATAAACAAAGGCGCGCACCCTCCCGCCAAAGCGGGGCGGCGCGCGCCTTCGCAGAACGCGACTAGCGGTTAGTCAGCCATAGTCGGCCTTACTCAGTCCACCAGTCCTCGTCGTCTTCCTTGCCGTTGGCGGCCTGCTTGGTGTTGGCCTGGGTCGCGGCGGGCGAGCCGCCGTTGGTCGGCCGCTGCTGCGCCGCCGCGGCCGCCGGCGAGACCTGGGTGGCCTGGTGGCTGGCCGGCTGGGCGGGCTGCACGGCAGTAGGCGCCGAGCCGCCGTTGCCGTTGC
>DAIOWL010000478.1:0-3426 GCA_036758545.1 Streptosporangiaceae bacterium
GGTCTTCTTCACCGGCGCCTTCCGCAAGCCGCGCGAGGTCAACTGGCTGATCGGGGTCACGCTGTTCGCGCTCGCGCTGATCGAGGGCCTGTTCGGTTATTCGCTGCCGGACGACCAGCTGTCAGGGGCCGGCCTGCGGATCTTCGAGGGCACCCTGCAGGGCATCCCGATCGTCGGCACCTACCTGGCGTTCTTCCTGTTCGGCGGGCCATTCCCCGGTCACGACATCGTGCCGAGGATGTACGTCATCCACATCCTGCTGGTCCCTGCCATCCTGCTGGCGCTGATCACCGCGCACATTTTCATCATGTTCTGGCAGAAGCACACCCAGATGCCGGCCAAGGGGAACACCGACCGGAACGTGACCGGCCAGCCGTCCTACCCATACTTCGTCGCCAAGACCAGCGCCTGGTTCATGTTCATCTTCGGCGCGCTGGCGCTGCTGTCCACCTTCGCCTCGATCAACCCGGTCTGGCTGTACGGTCCGTATACGCCGGTGGCCATCTCCTCGGCTTCCCAGCCCGACTTCTACATGGGCATCCTGGAGGGCTCGCTGCGCGTCATGCCCGCCTGGGAGTGGAACTTCCTCGGGCACACGGTCACGTTCAGCGTGCTCATACCGTTCGCGCTGCCACTGGGCATCGTTCTCGGCGGGGCGGCATTCTGGCCGTTCTTCGAGCAGTGGGCCACCGGCGACAAGGCGTACCACCACATCAACGACCGACCGAGGAACGCCCCGGTGCGCACCGGCATCGGAGTGGCCGCGATTACCTTCTACGGCGTCCTGTGGGCCGAGGGCGCCAACGACGTCATCGCCGACAAGCTGCAGATCCCGCTGTACACCGTTACCTGGATCGCCCGCGTCCTGACCATCGTGGGGCCCATCATCGCTTACGTCATCACTAAACGCATCTGCCTGGGCCTGCAGCGCAAGGACCGGAACGAGCTGCTGCACGGCTACGAGTCGGGCATCATCAGGCAGCTGCCCGACGGTGAGTTCATCGAGGTGCACCAGCCGGTGAACGAGGAGCGGCTCGCGGTGCTCGAGGCCAAGAAGGTGCCCGCGCTGCTGCCGGGACCAGGCTCCGAGGACGACAATGGCGTGCCGCCGCCCTCCGCGCGCGGCATGCTCGGCAAGGCCAGGGCGGTCGCCAACCGGGCCTTCGCCGAGACCATCCCGGTCGAGGCCGACGGGCACGGCAACGGCCATCACGGAAACGGGCACGAGGTGACCGGCGAGGAGCACGAGGCGGTCGGCGCCCCCGGTTCGACCGCGCTCACCCCGGGGGAGAGTGGAGCGAGCGGAGAGGAATAACGCCTCGCCGATACGCGGTCAGGCGGGCTCGCCCTTCAGGGTGAACGACGACAGCAGGTTCATCGCCAGGGCCAGCGCCACGACCGTGACGATGGCGCCCATGACGACGGACGTCAGCACGCCCAGGCCCGCCTCGAGGGCCGGGTCGCTGGCCAGGCCGTTGGCGATGCCGAGGCCATAGTGGCTGACCGACAGCAGCTTCACCCCGCTGACGAAGTTAGACAGCAGCACCTCCCAGACCAGCACGTACAGCAGGCCGACCGCGATGGCGCGGGTGGTCGCCACGGAGACCATGACGAAGACCGCGTTGTAGATCACCGAGCAGGCCAGCGCGCCGGTGAACAAGGCGACGGCGAGCGAGCCGGCCCCGATGGGGACTAGGCCGGCGTCCCCCGGGCCCGGGACGCTCCCGCCGCCCGAGATCAGCGCGGCGATCAGCTCGGGGACCGCGGCGAAGACCACGGTCAGCGCGGTCGCGACGACGAACTTCGTCACCACCACCGCGGACCGCCTGACCGGCGTGGCCAGCAGGTGGATGATGCTGCCGTCGTCGATCTCGGCGCCGAGCACGCTGGTGCCGATGATCAGCGCGGTGAGCGGGATCAGCACCGAGAAGCCGAACGTGCCCAGGACATGCGACGGCCACAGCCGCATCGGCGGGTGCGAGGCTTTCAGCGCAACCGTGAGCAGGATCAAGATCACCGCGGGCAACGCGAACAACAGCGCCCGCCTGCGGCTCAGCGTCGCGCGCAGGGTGATCCACGCGACCGTGGTGTTGAACATGCCGCTCCTTAGCTGGCTCAGTCGGGCTCAGTCGGCAACGAGGTAGGCGAAGACGCTTTCCAGGGACTCATCGGCGGGCAGCACCTCGCGCAGCCGGATGTCGTGGTCGCGGGCCAGCACGGCGATGTCCCGGCAGAACGCGCCGTAGTCCGAGGTCCGCACCTGCAGTCCGGCCCGGGTCAGCTCCACGGCCGTCACCGCGGGCCTGGCGGCCGGCGTGCCCCCGATCGGTGTGCCCCCGATCAGGGTGCTGGCGAGCAGGCGGTCGTCGGAGGAGCGCACCGTGAACACGTGCGGCCTGCTCGTCATCAGCCGCCGGATGGCGCGGAAGTCGCCGGAGGCGGCCAGGCGGCCGGCCACCACCACCTGGATGGTGCCGGACAGCCGCTCGACCTCTTCCAGGATGTGCGAGCTGAACAGGATCGTCCGGCCTTCGCTGCCGAGCTTGTCGAGCAGGTCCATCATGTGCAGCCGCTGCCGCGGGTCCATCCCGTTGAACGGCTCGTCGAGCAGCAGGACCTCCGGGTCGTGCACCAGCGCCGCGGCCACCTTGATCCGCTGGCGCATGCCCTTGGAGTAGGTGGCGATCTTGCGGTCCGCCGCCTCGGCCATATCCAGCAGGGCGATCGCCCGGGCCGCGGCGGCGGCCGGGTCGGGGAGCTCGTGCAGCTTCGCGGTCGAGACCACGAACTGCTCCCCGGTGAGGAAGGCGTACACCGAGTCCCGTTCCGGAACGAGCCCGACCTGCCGGTACACGCCCGGGTTGCGCCAGCTGGACCCGTGGCCGATGGTGAGCTCGCCGCGGGACGGGGGCAGGAAGCCCGCGATCATGTGCATGATCGTGGACTTGCCCGCCCCGTTCGGCCCGAGCAGGCCGGTCACACCGGGTTCGATCGACATGGTGACGTCGTTGACCGCCACCACGTTGCCGTACCAGCGTGACACGTTGCGCAGCTCGATCGTGGTCATGACTGGCTTGCCTTCCGGTATCTCGCGGCCAGGCCCCCGAGGCAGGCCGCGAGCACCACCACCGCCAGGACCCCGTAGAGCGGCCCGTAGCGGCCTGGATCGGCGACGAGGCCGGTCTGCGCGTCGCCGCCGAGCCAGACGCGCACCCCGTCGAGGATGGTGAACGGGCTGAACAGCCCGGCGATCCGTGCCCCCGAGGACGTAGCCGACTGCCCTCCCTCGGCCTGGATCAGCAGCAGGGCCAGGAAGAACGTGAGCACGCAGGAGATTGCGACGATTCCGGTCGAGTACGCTCGCCGCCCGGTGAAGGACGCCAGCACCAGGCCGATCGCCGCGAACAGCACGGCCCACATCAGGCC